>PLHN01000414.1 GCA_003139975.1 Acidobacteriaceae bacterium | reverse complement strand
TGGTGAGCGGGATGCGCTCGCCCGTTTCGTTGACGCGGATGATCACGAACTGACCCGGCCGCTGTTTTTTCGCTATGCGGGGCGCTTCGATCACGAAACGCTTGATTCCGGGCGCGATGAACTGTGCATTAAGGATTTTGAACACAGAGGTCTCCACGAAAAACCAAATGTATTGTCACGTGGTGATGTGACAAGCCGATGTGACGGGCATCACGCGGCGAAGTGCGCTGCTCACGCCGGGCGCCTTCGCGGCGTGGGCCAAAGGCAAAACAGAACACCTTGGCCGGACCTGCGGAAGTGGTAGTCTTTTCATAGGGTTTGAGGGAATATGACGGGCCGCGCGCATCCGATCATCGACAGCGAGCTTGGCAGTCTGGCAGAGCGAATCAAGCAATTCGCCCGCGAGGCTGGATTCGACCTGTGCGGCGTTGCCTCGGTCCGCGAATTTGGCGAACTCGAAGCCTTCCCGGGATGGATCGCCAAAGGCCATCACGGCGAGATGCGATACATGGAAGCGCGCGATGAGACGGGAAACCTCAAGCGCGCAGCGCTGGGGCGCGTCGCTCCCTGGGCCCGCAGCGTCATCGTCGGCGCCATCAACTACAACACGGCACAACCTTATTCCACCCAAACCCAGGACGTCAGCCGCGGCTGGATTTCGCGCTATGCCTGGAGCCGCGAGGATTACCACGATGCCGTGATGCGCAGATTGCGCAAGGTGGAAGCGGAGCTTCGCCAGTTGCCGAGTCGAACTGACAGCTCGCAACGCGGAACTGGCAACTGGCCACTAGCCACCGACCACTCTCTTCAAACCCGCGCCTATGTCGATACCGGTCCATTGATCGAACGCGTATTCGCAAAACATGCCGGCGTCGGATGGATCGGCAAGAACACCTGCGTCATCAATCAGCAACTGGGATCATGGCTGTTCCTGGGAGTGATCCTTACCTCGCTCGAACTAACACCAGACATTACTGCTCCCGATCGCTGCGGAACTTGTACGCGTTGCATCGCGGCCTGTCCCACGCAGGCGATCCTGGCGCCGGGCGAGTTGGACGCGCGCCTGTGTATTTCGTATCTGACCATCGAAAAGCGAGGCGAGATTCCGGAAGATCTTCGCGCGGGCATGGGGCGGCACGTTTTCGGGTGCGACATTTGCCAGGACGTCTGCCCGTGGAACCGCAAAGCGCCGCCGACTCAAGCCGCCGAATTTCAGCCGCGGGCGGGATTGGTGAATCCTGCGCTTGATTTCCTCGCCGAAATGAAATCGGAAGAATTCCGCGAGTTGTTTCGCGGATCGCCAGTGCGGCGTGCAAAGCTCTCGGGTTTGCGGCGGAATGCCGTGATTGCGATGGGCAACAGTGGAGACAAGAAGTTTCTCCCCACTCTGAACAGGCTGGCCGAAGATCCGGATCCCAGCGTCGCCGACCACGCGAAATGGGCTCTCTGCCAGCTTGAGTAATCGGCGAACCGCCAACGACGAACAGCCCGCCGCCGCATTACAATGCCTTGCATGTTCCAACCTGATCTTCTCCTCAACAAACGCATCCTCATTACCGGCGGCGGCACGGGTCTCGGTAAAGCTGCTGCCCGCAGATTCCTCGAACTGGGCGCCGAAGTTTACATCTGCGGACGGCGCGAAGAGGTGCTGTCGGCAACCAAGCAGGAACTGGCCGAGCGCACGGGTGGCCGCATCCATGCGCGCCGCTGCGATGTGCGCGATGCTGCCGCCGTCGAGGAGATGATCGGCGTGATCTGGGCCGACGGCCCGCTCGATGTGCTCATGAATAACGCCGCCGGAAATTTTCTGGCACGCACGGAAGATCTTTCGCTGGGCGCGTTCCAATCCGTGATTGGCATCGTGCTGATGGGATCGCTCCACGCCACGCTGGCCTGCGGGCGTCGCTGGCTCGCCGCCAAGCGTCCGGCCGTCGTGTTGAACGTCACTACCACCTATACGAACACCGGGTCGGCCTATGTGGTTCCGTCGGCGGTGGCGAAAGCCGGAGTCCAGGCGCTCACCCGGAGCCTTGCGGTCGAGTGGGGTGATCGCTGCATTCGCATGAATGCGATTGCCCCGGGCCCGATTCCAACCGAAGGCGCGTTCTCGCGCCTGCTGCCGCGGCCGGAACTCGAACAAGCCGCCAAAGACCGTAACCCGCTCGGGCGTTTTGGCACCCCCGAAGAGTTCGCCAACCTCGCGGCATTCCTCGTCAGCGATGGTTCCGGCTACATCAACGGCGAAGTCGTCACCATGGACGGCGGAGAGTGGTTGCAGGGCGCGGGCGAGTTCAGCGTGCTCGGGCGTCAGCTCACCAACGACGAATGGGAGCGGATGAAGCCCGGAAAGCCGGGGAAGAACAGCTGAGTAGCCGGATTCCGGCAGAATGCGAGCCGGACAACAAGGGAATGTACCAACCAGTTTGCGAGGGCGATACCAACGGACGTAGCATCGGCTCGCGCTAGTTAGCGCCTTCCGAGCCCTTCGGTTGCCAGACGTGGTAGGCCCAGACTCATACATCCGCTGCTGCCCAGTCGAAACCCCACAACGTGGTAGGCNNACCTGCAACCCTCGGATTAGAAATCCGATGCTCTATCCTTTTGAGCTACGGGCCCAAGCTGCTCTTTTCGTCAGTTTACCAGCTACGGCTGCTCGCTCTAAAGAGCGTCCCATGAACTGTCGATGTTTCAAGAGCTTCCCACTCACGATGAGAGTGAGATAGGGAAAGGCCGTCCAAAATGGATTGAGCGGCCTCATACCTGGATTATCCGAACTAGCTCCGAGAGAGGATTACCGCCGATTACTCTGGTGGTGAGAATCGGATTTCGACAAGTTCGTGCGATTCGTGAGCGGTAGTCTCCCATTTCCACCGGCGAACGCTATTGGCGGCTGCCTGCGCCAGCACCGGATGTCCGCCCTTGACGTCTACTGCTTTCACGCTTCCGTCCGGAGCCACAAGGGCGTCGACTTTGACGACCCCGGCCAACGCCATGGAGCGGGCTAACGTGGGATAGGCGGGAGGTACGCTGTTCAAGATTTTGCGCTTCGTCGGATCTTTTTGGGCCGTCGACAACACACTAGCTAATAGAAAAATGGCGAAAGACAAAATAACAAAAGCCCGACGCTGAGAAGGGAAGCGGGACTCAGCACTGTGGTACGTATTCATTCGTTCGAGTGTAAATCGCCGAAAACGCACGCTGAAGAGTACGAGAGTAACCCTGGTCCTTAGGGGCGTAGGGAGGAAGAGAGGAGTGGAGTGGAAGCCGATAGCCGGCCTTGGCGTTAGTCTTTCAGTGGCACCATCACCTGATCGCCCCGGCAAAACGTCGCAACCTTAAGCGGGAAGCCGTCTGCCTGAGGTACCGTCATGACCGGTCCATAACAATAGACTGCATGACCGGTGGCGGCAAAATACCAGCGTCCGCCTTTTTTTTTCGCCGGCTGTTCCGTTGCGCTACCAGACAACTTCGCTGGAGGCTGCAACTTCGGAACCGAAAATGACAGGAGCAAGGCTAGGGCCAGGACCTTCATGTCTAGGGTCTCACTTTGAATGCGGCCGCCTACCAGAGGGCCGCATGCTCATACAATCTTACTTTTCCAACTGTTCAACTCTTTCGATCCATCCGGCGGGGCTTCCGTTGTCCTCCCCGCCATTTCGCTAAATGATCCGGGTCGCGCGCCGTACGTCCTGTAAGTCCGAGTCAGGTCTGCCAGGAACTTCTTTCGGCAAGTTCCCCGACTTACCACTCCCCTTCCCGTCCTTGCCGGATGCTTTGGGAGTGCCTGCAGGATCCTTTTGCCCTGCCGAGCGGCCGGCGCCGTCTAGCGCTTTCTGGTGCGCCTTTAGATTCTCCTCGCGTGCCATCTTTCCTTTCAGGGCGGCGAGCTGGCTGCTATCACTTACCATTTCGCGGATCAGGAAACGCTGCGAATCGATGGTTCGTCCTTGTTCAACGACCAGCAGCGTCAAGATCGCGTAGGAGAACACGAACAGCACGACCAGGAGCGGAAGCATTCCCGTCGAACGGTTCGTTTTCTGAATAGCTTTGCATTCGGCGCTGTAGACGACGGTCAAGGTTTTGCCCTCGTACCCACCCCAATCCCATCCGGGGCTCCCCCAACCTAGTGCACGGGGAAACCCATACGCGGTACTAGCCGTATGTGATTGCCACGCACAGGTTTAACGCGATGGGATGGACCGCCACCACGGGCCCAGGTGAAAGCATCTGCACTTTATGCGTAACAGTTCCTGCGGTGTAACGGCTAGACGGGCTGAGAGCCAATCCCGGGTGCGCCTTGGATCTTCGCCAGCAGAGTGGGTGGGGTGTTCACTAGGCTCTGGATCCCGACGTACTGGCCGCGCACGCGTGCCCAGCGAGCCGAATGCATGCGCACGTCGAGATGGAGAAAGCTGCTATCGTAGGCGCCGATTCCCCCGCTGAAGAAGGTCGGGATCTGCAGCGCGAGTTCGTACATTTGTTGCAGCGAAAGACCGGGAATCGACACATCGGCGGCCATGCCTCGTGTGTGTTCGCTGTCGCTCACGCCGCCAACCTCCTGGTTGTGCGCGGGGCAGCGATAGCCGTCGTGAACCACAATGGGCTTTCCGGCGAGCGCGCGAAGATGCTCGAGGGCTACAAGCAACGCGTTGTCAATCTTCATCTGGCCACAGCAGTGGCAGGCAAACTCTGACTTCGAAAAGTGCGCGCTCAGATCACCCAATGCTCGTCACCTCGACCGACGAATCATCAAGCAGCGCATGGCGATTGGCTGTGAGAGCGATCACTTTGAATTTGGTCGGTTTCTTCTCGCGTCACCTCGACCCACGGGGCTGCTGTCCGCTTCACCCCCCCGGATGCGGTCTTGTGAAATCAAGGATTTAGGGAAATCACTCCCGCCAGATCTTTGAGAAATAAAGACTTACCCCTAAAATATTGATTGATCAGTAAGTTAGCGATGATCTCTTGGGCTGCTATCGCTCGAATCGAACCAGATCTTTGAGGAATAATGACTTAGATAGATTTCATTCAAAACTCTAGAGATAGATCGCCGGGCTTTGACGCAAAGAAGCGGCGCTTTGGTAACAGCGGGGCGATGTAGACGAAGAAGTCTTGAGGTCTTCAACGGAAATCCGCTATCGCGATTCAACGCGCTGACGACTTTGCGGCATCCGTCGGGCGCGGAAACGGCGAAAAGAAAAGCGCGGGACCCTGCAGGTTCGCAGGATCCCGCGCACTTACCAGACTCTGTTTACTGTTATTCCGGGTTGGCTACGAAGCCGTTGTTCGTCGGGTTGGTGCCGTAGAAGCCAACCAGCACCCCGTTGTCGTTGATACCGTTGACAACCGTCACGCCGACTCCGCTGGGATCGTCGACCGTTTCAAAGCTCTTCGTGCTGATCGTGTAGACGAATCCGTGGCTGTTGCCCGCAGGGCCTGTAGTATCCGAGTACGAACCGACAACCTGGCCTTTGTTGTTCAAGCCCAGAGCCGCGGTCGTTCCTATCCCATTGGGATCGTCGAGGATAGTGAATACTCCCTGCACTTTGAGCCAGCCGTGCATGTTGCCCGAGCCGTCGATCGTGAACCCGCAAACGTCGCTCGAGTTGTTAATGCCCGTAGCCTGTGCGCTGACAGAGTTCGGGATATCAAACAGTTCGAATACGTTCCCCGTTTCATCGAAAACATACGCGTGGTCGGGTCCGGATCCATCCCCCTTGGTGCTGTAATAGCCGGCAGCCTGACGGAAGTCGTTCTGGCTGAGCAATTGGTTGAACGGTGTCTTGGGGTAGTTGACCGTTACAAATGTACCCTCAAAATCCTCAAACCCCTCAGTCTTGTTACCCTTGGTTACATAGAAGCCGGCCGTCTTAAAAGGCTCGTTGTTGATTCCGATGACCTGGGTCATCGCCGAAGCGGGATAGTTTTCCGTGGTGAATTTCTTGGTCTTCAGGCTGTAAGTGAATCCTGAGTTCGACAGGAAGTTGTGGTAGCCGGCGATGTCGCCGGAGTTGTTGATGCCCAGCAACTGTGTGAACGTATCGCCAGGGTAGTTGACGGTTTCGAAGCTGTAGGTGGTTTGGGCGAAAGCCGAGGTCATGCAAAGCAGGACGGCAAGGCTCAGGGTAAGCGCGAAGTGTTTCGTTTTCATGACAGTTCCTCTCTTAAATTGATCCTGACGGATCAGAAATTGGTGTTGCTCGGGCACCGGTCGCATTCACAGAGCCCGTCTAGCTGCTCGGACTCCCACGCAAGCTCGGCGGAGGGGGTTATAATCACTGGCCAAGGTCAGATTCCCGCTGCCAAAATTCGCGCTCACACTGTTAAGCGCCTTTGAGGGACGAATTCCCTCATGCCGTCAGAATTTTTTTCTGGAGTTGAAGCGTAGCCAACACCGGCCCAGGCGACTCTTGAAGATAGGAGAACTGAGATGGAACCTGACCGCCAGTTCGTGACGCAGCTTCTGCAGCAGTGGGGGAGCGGCGACAAGGACGCGCTCGACCGATTAATGCCGGTTGTCTATGACCAGCTGCACAAACTCGCCCTGAACTGCCTGCGCTCGGAACGCCGGGACCACACCCTGCGCGCGACCGCGCTCGTCAACGAGGCCTATTTGCGGCTGGTGGAGGCCGACGTAACCTTCCAGGATCGCGTGCACTTCTGCGCTGTTTCGGCGCGCATCTTGCGCCGCATCCTGGTCGATTATGCCCGCTCCCAAAACCGCCAGAAGCGCGGCGGCGAATTCGACAAGATTCCCCTGGATGACGCCATCCTCGTCGGCCCCCACGCCGATCGCGGCATCATTGAACTGGATGACGCCATGCAAAGGCTGGCCGCGAAGGATCGTCGCAAAAGCGACCTGATTGAATTGCTGTTTTTCGGCGGTCTCACCTACGACGAAGCGGCCGAGGCTTTGAAAATTTCCCCCGCGACAGTGCACCGCGAGCTAACTTTGGCCAAGGCCTGGCTGCATCGCGAATTGGCGCACGGCACGGCGTAAACGAGAGCTTAAAGGGCTCCTATGTGAACCCCGTGGTTCAAGCCTCTTGTGGAAATCTGAATCGATCGTTGGCCATTTCACGAACCGGGACCGTGCGACCTTTAACTCCGCCACGCATCTCATTTTCGGAGACTGAATATATGAATGAAGAAGTGACCGAAAAGACCGCCAAGATCCAAAAGGCCGACGAGGAGTGGCGCAAGCAGCTAAGCCCCGAACAGTACCAGGTAGCGCGCCAGTGCGGCACGGAGCCCGCCTTTACCGGCAAGTACTGGAACAAGCACGACGACGGCTCCTACCATTGCGTTTGCTGCGGTGCGCTGTTGTTTGGCTCGGGGACAAAATTTGATTCTGGGACGGGCTGGCCAAGCTTCTACGACGCAGCCGATAAAAACAACATCGTCGAGCACACCGACCGCAGCTACGGCATGACGCGCACCGAGGTGCGTTGCGCGCACTGTGATGCGCATCTCGGACACTTGTTCCCCGATGGCCCGCGGCCAACTGGCATGCGCTACTGCATCAACTCCGCCGCCCTGGACTTCAAGCCAAAGAAGTAGTCGCCTGCTCTCTCTGCGTTGGCGCTACCCGCAATTTCCCACAAAAAACAACAGGGACGGGGGCTACCCCCGTCCCTTTCGTCGGACTCCGAATCGTCGGTTAACGATTTCGATGCCGAAACTTATGCGCCAGCGTTGGCCGCCATCGTCTTCGACGCTTCCGCGGCCTTCGCCTGATTCTGCTGGCTCTGCTGATGCTGGTCCTTCTGCGCCTTCTGATCTTTCTTCTCAGGGTTGCGTACTTCGACTCCACCCTTGAGGATGGCGCCTTCTTCCACGCTGATGCGATGCGTGATCACGTCACCGGCGAGCAGACCTTCATTGCGGATATCCAACCGGTCGGTGCAATCCACATTGCCCTGCACTTTGCCCATGATCACGACCTCGTTCGCGGTAATATTCGCCGCGACCGAGCCGTTGCGCCCGATAGTGACGCGATTGCCGGGAAAGTTGATAGTGCCTTCGACGTGTCCGTCGATAAAAAGAGATTCCGAACCGCTTACTTCGCCCTTGATGACGAGCGAGCGGCCGATGGTGGCCTGCTCCAGCGGCGCAGTAGCCGGCTTGACCGGAGTGTAGGTGTTGGCGGGAGCGGCGGCTGGCGTGTACTTGGGTTCCGGAGACTGCAACATGAATAACCTCGCTTGAGTTCCGCTGCCGGAGAGGGAGAGCGGCTCTCCGGCCGCGGTTGATGGGCTTCTAACCAACCAGATGAGAGTCGCACGGAAGGCCGTATTACCGCCAGATTACCGAAGTACCGGACCATAGGCGAAGGGCGATGGGCCGTTTACCTGCGCCTCGCCACCGTTGCAGTGTCAGGAATCCCTCGGTCTTTGCCAGGGATGCGCCCGGTCTGTACCACCGTGGTACCCCCCTACCCCCCCGGTACCCGGTCTATTGGAATCAATACTTTAGCCAGGCAATAATAGACCTGCCTAACCCAACTGTGATACGGTCGAAAGACCGTGACAGGGCAGTCGTTATTGTACTTCAACAAGATAGAGGGGTAAACATGAGTGCACAAAGTCTCAGAGAACGTATATTTGGAGGTTGGTTTTGATGAACCAATCGAAAGCGAGAATCTAGTGGAATTTCGGCTGTTATACCAAGGTTCATTGCCGACCGCCAGCAGAGATAAAACCAGAGCTCCAGAGAAACAGGAGATCAGGAAACTATTCCATCTTCAACTACGTCATTTGTGGTGGACTCATCCTCAGCTTCGTCAGTTTGCTGAACACACAGGAAGAATCGCCTATGCTCACGAACTAGACGGCAAAGGAATCGCAGGCTACCCGGATGGTCTTCTACCTCAAGATGAATCCATTGGTAAGGCGTTCGTGCATATAGGCAACAACTGGAATCGAAGCGGCTATCAGTGTGTTCCCCTGGTCACGCAGGAACTCGCCCTCCGATGCAGCCTAGACATTTTATTGCTTAGGCCGGGTGAGGATAAGTTCATTTTTGAACAAGGCGATATAGACGGGCAGGTTAAGACTCTGTTTGATGCCCTGAAAATTCCCAAGAATCTAGCTGAGGCGGGCGGAACCGCACCGGGAAAAGACGAGACTCCGTTCTTTTGCTTACTGGAGGATGACAAGCTGATTTCGGAAGTGCGTGTCGTGTCGGATCGGCTTTTATTGCTGCCGCACGAAAGAGAAGTCAAAGCGAACGACGCTTTCGCGGTTATCCATGTCAGGATAAATCACAAGACTCCCGGCACGTTCGATCAGTGGTTTGCCTGAGTCTTTGCACACGGGAATGCGTTTGCTAAGGCAGCCCGAGCTGTGAAGAAAAACTTGTCGCTCATTGTTTTTGGATTATGCTTCACATAGTCCACGAAGATCGCTATGAGTTGAGTACGACTGCTTTCCGAAGGGGCGCACACTTCAAATAAACGCCGCCCTTGTGATGGATCGGCGACCCATATTACGTTCTGTACCACGCCGAATGCCCCCCAGCACTCTCCCGACTCAAAATCTCGTGGAATCGCCACGTCGTCTCCAGAGACTTTCGCGTTCTCTATCCACTTACATGAAGAGAGCATTTGTTCAGCGGATTGCGCGCTTGCAATGGTGGTCAGAGCCAAGAGGCATAGTAAACATGGCAGCATGAATTTTTCTGTTCTCATACAGAACCTCTACTTGACAGGCATGATACAACAGAAAATAGAAAAAGCCCGCTCGCGGCGGGCCTATCTGAACTTTGGTTGCTTCCTTAAAGATCATGGCCAATCGCGGGCCTGTAACTTCAAACGTTACAGGTGAGCGTTATGGCATGTCAAGATCATCCCCACCAAAGCAGCGCACCCTCAGTTGAAACTAATCCTGATCCTGAACAAGCATTGTGCGAAGGATTGCTGTGTTTAATGGCTCGGGCTGCGGCTGTACGCAATTTGCTATGGCCTGAGTCTCCCTCCCAACAGCATTCTGGTAACACTGGTAAAGATTCGGCTCATATTTCTGAAGAGCCGTTTCAAACGCCTTGATCCGTACTTGGCAGTTTTCTATCTCCTTTGCCATGTCGCTTAGAACTTTTAGGAGATAGTCAGCAGTGGTTGGTTTCATCGTTCCCTCCTGTGCGCTATGATGAGCGCATGAAGTCTACCCCCGATCCCGACACGACGCCACGCCAGAAGATGCAGGCGTTTGAATCCGGCTTGCGCCAAGTCCTGACGGTTTCCAAGCGCGAACTGACAGAGCGCGAGAAGCAATACCAAGCCGAGAGAGCCACGCATCCAAAACGCGGACCTAAGCCGAAGTCTTAGGCTTTGGCCCGCGCTTCCGATACGCTTTAGACAGGCGTCGTAGTGTCGTTCTTGCCAGTCAGTTCCTTGTAGGTGAGCCGCTTGTTTGCGACCTGAGACAAGGCCAGCAGAAAGCGGTCGGAGTCGGTAAGCGGATTGTCTTTTGTGCCGCGATTGTTGTATCTGAAAGCCTGCTCGTCAATGTAACGCTCAAGGTGAAATGGTTCCACGGCAACGTAGGTGCCTTTCAACCCGCGCTTGAGCAGACTCCAAAAGTTCTCAATTCCGTTGGTGTGAATGCGGCCATTGACGTATTGAGTCGCGTGATTGATTACGTCATGCACGAAGCGATTGTGCAGGCCGTCATAACCGATCCAATCGTCGGTGTAGACGGTAGATCCGAACTTGACGTTATCCAGAATCTCGGCCTGCAAAGTCTCACGCTGGACGTTGGGCACGATCCTAGCGCGGACCCGTCGCGCATCACGGTCTAGCATGCCTTGCACGATTGTCTTGTTTCCATGCGGCCCAACTCCGCCCTTCTGGGTAGCGCGCAGTTTGCGGTCCTTGTGCATGTTCTTCACAATTCCGCCCACAAAAGTCTCGTCTACTTCAACCTCGCCGCCGTCATTCGATCCCAGCTTGGTTCCCATGTCCGGCGCTTTCATTGCGAGTCTCAGCCGATGCAGCATGAACCACGCTGTTTTCTGCGAGACTCCAAGAGCGCGATGCAGCTCCCAACTACTCACTCCATTCTTGCAACTAGTGAGCAGCCAGAGAGCCGGGAGCCACTTCTGCAAAGCGATTGGCGACTCCTCGAAAACAGTTCCGACTTTGACGGAGAACTGGCGACGGCAGTAACGGCACTTCCATCGCTTCTGAGTCTTGATATAGTAGGGATTCTTGGCGTTCTCACCCAAGCAATCAGGGCAACGCGGGCCATCGGGCCAGCGCATAGCGGCCACAGCATCAATGCAGACCTGTTCGTCGCTAAAGTATTGAATCGCTTGCTGTAATGTCTTTGGGCTGTCCATG
>PLHN01000057.1 GCA_003139975.1 Acidobacteriaceae bacterium | reverse complement strand
GAGCGGGCGTCCGCAGCAGAGATGGGCGCGCGGGACGAGGACGTCGAAGCCGGCGGCTTCGAGGACTTCGGCGGCGGCGATGGCGGTGGAGGGCAGGAAGTGGTTGTTGAAGGTGTCGGCCCAGAGGAGGACTTGGGTGAGCGGGCGAGACGCCCGCTCGACAGCCGGCGGGACGCCGGCGCTACGCGATCCTTCCCGGCTCGACGGCCTGCGGCCGTCCCTATGGGATATTTGCTGACGCTCCCACCACTGCTGAAACGTCTCCGGGGCAAATGCCGGGAGGCGGCGGTTGGCATGGACTCCGGCTGCCAGCTTCGCCAGATCGCGCAGGCCGGGAAGCTGCGTCGTCAGATTTACCAGACCCGGCACGTGCGACGCCGTTCGTACCCACAGATCGAAATTCGACAGCGCCCATGCGTTCAACGGGCGGCGGTTCGCTTCGTAATAATGAGACAGGAATTCGGCTTTGTAGGTGGCTACGTCGACGCCGACGGGGCAATCGCTTTTGCAACCTTTGCAGGCAAGACAAAGATCGAGCGATTCCTTGATGGCTTCATTCTTCCATCCGTCCCTGATCACGTCGCGCTTGGTCATCTCCCAAAGCAGGTGGGCGCGGCCGCGGGTGGAGTGTTGCTCTTCGCGGGTGACGCGGTAGCTGGGGCACATGACTCCGCCTTCGTCATGGCGACACTTTCCCACTCCTACGCAGCGCAGCGTGGCGCTGGCCAGGCTGCCGTGGTCTTCGGGAAACTTGAAGTGAGTCGCGGGTTGCCATGGATCGTAGCCGGGGCCGAGGCGGAGATTTTCGTCCAGTCGGTAGGGATCAATTAATTTACCTGGATTCATCTTCCAGGCCGGATCCCACAGAGATTTGAACTCGCGGAACGCCTGCATTAGCTCCGGGCCGAACATTTTGGGAAGCAGTTCGCCACGGGATTGACCGTCTCCGTGCTCGCCCGAGATTGAACCTCCATAGCGCACGACGAGATCGGCAGCCTCTTCCATGAACTGGCGGAACTTGCGCACGCCTTCTTCGGATTCGAGATCGTAATCCATGCGCGTGTGCACACAGGCGTGGCCGAAGTGGCCGTAGAACGCGCCTTCATAGTGGTG
Source organism: Acidobacteriaceae bacterium (assembly GCA_003139975.1). GTDB lineage: Bacteria > Acidobacteriota > Terriglobia > Terriglobales > Acidobacteriaceae > Acidiflorens. Next base: position 1,721 of record PLHN01000057.1, on the reverse strand, counting down.
GTCTTGCATGAGCTTGCGCAGGTCGCGAAGATAGGCGCCAAGTTTCTCGGGCGCGACGGCGGAATCTTCGAAGCCTTCCCAGCGCAGGGGCTCATCGGGAACGTGGGAGGTGACCCCGAGGCCCGATTCGCGAACGTCCCAGATGCGGCGGGCCTGGCGCGGGTCGGAGAACATCCGCATGTCGGGCGGGGTCGAGGAACGGTCCAGCGTCTCCATCAGGTGACGAGCCTGCGCCTCAGCCTCCGCGATGGTGTTTCCGCCGAACTCGACCATCAACCAGCCCGCACCTTTGGGAAGGAGCGCCAGGCCCTCAAGATTAAGGCCCTTGCGGCGGCTGGCATTGACGATGATGTCGTCGAAACCTTCGAGGCCAATGGGGCCGTGCGTCATGATTTGTGGAACAAAATCAGCACAGATGTAGACATCCGGCCATCCGATCACTACCAGCACACGGGCTGGCGGGCTTTCGACGAGGCGGCAGGTCGCTTCGAGGATGGTCACGCAGGTGCCCTCGGAACCAACGAGCGAGCGCGCAACATGGAAGCCGCCTTCCGGGAGCAGATGGTTGAGGTTGTATCCGGAAACGCGGCGCGGGATATTGGGGAACTGGCGGCGAACGTGGTCGCCATAGCGATCGGCGAGCTGCTTGAGACCGGAGTAGATCTGGGCGCGGCGGCCACCTTCGCGCTGGATGCGGGCGAAATCTTCCTCGCCGGTAGCGCCGACGTGCAGGCGCTGGCCATCGTAGGTAAGGACTTCGAGCGCCTCGATGTTGTCGTCGGTTTTACCGGCCATGATCGAGTGCACGCCGCAGGAATTGTTGCCGATCATACCGCCGAGAGTGCAACGGTCGTGAGTGGCGGGATCGGGCGCGAAGGTGAGGTGATGCTTTTCGGCGGCGGCGCGGAGGTTATCGAGGACGACGCCGGGTTCGACGCGAGCGATGCGGCGCTGAGGGTCAATCTCGAGGATCCTGGCCATGTACTTGGAGAAGTCGAGAATGACGGCCGTGTTGCAGCATTGTCCGGCGAGCGACGTGCCGCCGCCGCGGGCGAGCAGCGGGGCTTGATGTTCGCGGCAAAGAGCGACGGTGGCGAGAACATCTTCTTTGTCTCGCGGAATGACGACGCCGATGGGAACCTGGCGATAATTCGAGCCATCGGTTGCATAGAGTGCGCGGCTGCCGGAGTCGAAGCGGACTTCACCGCGAAGATGCCGGCGGAGAGCGGCTTCGAGCTCCGCAGAATCGAGGTGGGTGGAACGCGCCGGGGGCGAGGTTACATCTTGCGGCATAGGACAACTATATTCGAGGATAGGGGTGCCTGGCGCAAGGACGATTTCCGTGAGGCTCACGCCACAGGGTTGGAAGGCTCGCAGCCTACGCGGACAAGAATGTCCGCGCCACACGATCAGCGCCAGGAGCGGGTCAGGTAATCCGCCAAAGATAGCGCCAGCAGGATCAGCAGGAAGAAGAAGCCGGACACGACGACAGCTGCCGTCAGCTTCTCGCTGGCACCTTTCACGTGCATAAAGAAGACAATGACGAGCGTCGCCTTGATGGTGGCGATGAGGAGCGCNNATGTAAAATCCTTGCGAGTGAGTTGTATGTTCGTGTTCGACCATATAGTTCTCAACTACTGACGTCTCAGTTTCAAATTCCCCGTCAATCTAAGGACACTCTGATTAAGTTGGCGGCAAAGAGCGCAAACCACAGAGTTCAC
>PLHN01000492.1 GCA_003139975.1 Acidobacteriaceae bacterium | reverse complement strand
TGCAAGATGGGCGGACGCAGCGCCAAGGCCGTGAACTTCCTGCGCCGTTCAGGCTTTAAGAAGGTCTATAACCTGACTGGCGGAATTACGGCTTGGGCGGAGAAGGTTGATCCGACGATGCCGAAGTACTGAGTGCCAGTTCTCAGCTCTTAGTAGTCAGTATTGGGACAATACCCTTCTCCTTTCCTTGCGCGTGCGCGCGTGTACGTTCGCACTGTGATGTCTGATCTTTCCAAATGCCCTCAATTTGTGCATACTACCCTGTTTCTTTCCTCGATTGGAGGACGTATGCCGATCCATCTTCGTCGTATCTTCTTTGGTGCGATTCTCATACTCGCTGCCTCTTTCTCCCTCCTTGCCACTGATACTCCGGCTGTGGGCCCGAACTCCGATCCGACCTACCAGCAACTGCGTAACGTCACTCTGAGCGGCGAGGCAGTCGCCGTAAGCAATCTGGACTTGCGCCGCGACGCCGCGACGTTTCACCTGCGCTCGGGCACCGTCTGCTTTGTCGCTCCCGTTGCGGGCAAAGTTACCGGCGCGGTGTTTGTGGGTGACGGTAACTTTGTCCTGGCGCCGCCGTCGGCGCAGGAACGAGGCATGCTGAAGCTGCTGACTAAGGAAGATTCATTTAGCGAAGACTTCAGTCAGATGGTGCTGCGCTTCACGGATTCCTCCTACGACGAACTCAAGAAGGCCGGCAGCACGGCCTCGGGCGGATGCGATGCCGGGCTTCTCCGCGATAGCCAGAACGCCACGCGCCACAATCGCGAATTGAAGTTCAATCTCGAGGCGCGCATTCTGGAGGATGTGCTGAGTCCAGAACCCGGCGGCCTTTTCGTCGCCTTCGTCCACGGCAAGCGCTACAACAGCAAAGAGCTTTTCACCATTGACCCTCACAGCTCCAACGATCAAGTCGAATTGACGACGTATGACGAAAATAAACTCGGCAACTGGGCAGGCTTCTCTTTGTCGGAGCGCGGTCAAGGCGGCATGCGCAAGAACCGAATCCACATTGAGCACCAGCAACTTGATACCACGATCGAGAAAAGCGCCAACTTGATCGGGAAAGCCTCAACGACTTTTGTGTCGCTGGACAATGGTTTGCGAGTCGTGCCTCTGGAGCTGTTTCGCACCCTACGCGTGAGCAGCGTGACCGACGAGCACGGCGCGCCTCTGGCGTTCATTCAGGAAGACAAAAACGACGACGCCGACTTTGCCGTCCTCCTTCCCAAAGCGCTGGCAGCCGGCGAACAATTCACCGTCACGACGGCTTACAGCGGCAAGGAAGCCGTCACAAACGAAGGCGGCGGCAACTATTATCCCGTTGCTCGCAGCAACTGGTTTCCAAACAACCCCAATGGCGGTCTGGGGGAATACAGCGCCTATGACATGACCTTCCACATTCCCAAGGGAATGAAGATCGCGGCCACCGGAGAGCTGGTCAGCGAAACGAATGACGGCGGACAAAATGTAACGGTCTGGAAGAGTGGCCTGCAGACAGTTGCGGGCTTTAGCTTCGGCAAGTTCAAGGTGGAGGAGGCGAAGTTAACCAAACCGGAGTGCCTGGTCCAATCCTTCGCGAACCAAGAACCGCCGGACTGGGTCAAAGGGCTACAACATGCGGCCAGTCCAGATACGCCGTTTTCCAATCAAATAGAGATGTCTACCCTGGGTATCATGGACACTACCACCCTAAACAAGAAAGCCCTGGCCGAGGCGCAGATCGCAGTCCAAATCTACACCAGTTATTTCGGGCCATCTTCCTACAAGCGCCTGGCCCTCACCCAGCAGACGGCGTGCAACTTCGGGCAGTCCTGGCCACAACTGGTTTGGATCCCGATCTGCTATTTTTTCGACACTACGGTACGCCACCAGCTCGGCCTCGATTGGAGTGATCGCGGGTACTGGAAGGTGGTAACCCCGCACGAAGTTGCTCACCAGTGGTGGGGACACAGCGTAGGGTTCAGTTCCTACCGCGAGCAGTGGATGAGCGAAGGCTTCGCCGATTTTTCCGCGTCCCTTTTCCTGCAGGCGGTCTATGCTAAGGAGCCCCACCGCTACCTCGACTTCTGGAAGGATGAGCGCGACCTCCTGACGGAACGCAATAAGGAAGGCTTCCGCGCAATTGACGCTGGGCCCCTCACCCTGGGGTATCGCCTCAGCAATACCCGGACCGGTTCCGACATCACCAGACGCCTCATTTATCCCAAGGGTGCCTACATCCTGCACATGGCCCGCATGATGATGTGGAGCAACAAAACGGGGGATGACCTCTTCATGGCTACGATGCAGGATTTCGTCAAGACCTACAGCAACAAATCCGCCACTACCGAGGATTTCAAGGCGATGGTGGAAAAACACATGACCCAGGATATGGATGTGGAGGGCAACCACCGCATGGATTGGTTCTTCAACGAGTATGTCTATGGAACCGCGCTGCCCAGCTACAAGATCGATTCCTCTTTCGATAAGGACGCCACCGGCGATGTCGTGCTCGCACTCAAGGTGACGCAATCGGGCGTGGACGACAAGTTCAAGATGATCGTTCCCATCTACTTGGAATTGGCGGACGGCCGCACGGTCGTCCTGGGGCGTGTGCGCCTTGTCGGAAACGCCTCCGTCGAGCAAAAGGTTCCTCTCAAAGGACTAAAAGACACGCCCAAACGCGCTCTAGTAAATTACAACTACGACGTTCTTGCTTCAGACTAAGAGCGCTGAGCGGTAAGCGGTTTCGAGCGTACGCTGTTCCGGGTTGGAAGTCGGAGGAGTGATGATGTGAAGAACGAAAGCCCGGAAACCCCAGAGGATTGCTATCTGACACCAGTCTGGACAAGGCTAGGCAAGAAAGAGAAGGTTCGTGTGGGCAAGAGTCGGACCGCAATCACTGCGCTAGTCAGCGTGCTTGGGCTCGGATTTGTGCTCGCGCATCCATTCGTGCCGCAGAAGGAAATTGTGTGGAGCGCGGAGGAGAAGCCTCTTCACGACCAGATTCATGGGCTGCGGGACCTTCCCGATGACGTGCGGGCGCGGACGACAACGGACCTCGCCCTGAAGATCCGGCCGCTCCCTGCCACTGAGAACAAGCTGCGGTTGGCGGTGGCGCTTGCCAGTCTTTCTACCGAAGGCGACTTCGGGCATGACACGCTGCAAGAAGTGGCTACGACGCTGGCGCAGACGCTGAAGGAGCGTCCGCTGCCGTGGCCGGAGCAGAGGAAGGAACAAAGCTCAAACAGCAAATCAACTTCCGCGGGCGAGGGCGCCCGCGCCACACAAGCAGAGCCTGCCGGACCCTATGTGGAGCTGGCTTCGTTGGTGCGGTATGAGCATGTAGAAGCGTCGCTGGACGATAAACAGTACCGAGTCGCCATGGCTCGGCTGGAAGCCGATGACCGGAAGCGCGAAGACGTGGAATTCTCGCTGAAGGACTTGGCAGGGAAGTCGTGGACGTTTTCCGAACTGCGGGGCAAGGTAGTGCTCGTCAACTTCTGGGCGACCTGGTGCCCGCCGTGCCGCAAGGAAATGCCGGATCTGCAGGCGCTACATGAGAAGTTTGCCGCGCAGGGACTGGTGATTCTGGGGATTTCGGATGAGAAAGCGGAAAAAGTGGAACCGTTTATCCGGGAGCGGAAAGTCACTTTTCCAGTGCTGCTCGATCCGAAGCGCAAGGTGAATGAGATGTTTGTTGTAGAGGGGATTCCGAAGACCTTTATCTACGACCGCGAGGGGAAGCTGGTGGCGCAGTCGATCGACATGCGGACCGGGAAGCAGTTTCTGGAAATGCTGGCGAAGGCGGGGATTCAGTAAGGTCAGAGGTGAGAGGTCAGATTGCAGAGGTAAGGCCTGCTCGGCGCGGGCGCCGGTAGTGTCCTATACACTACCCAGATGCGGCGTTTCTTGCTTTTTCGCGGTGCTTGCACTAGATTTCAATTTTCCCCATCTCACAGAAAAGACGCAGCCGGGAACTGCCTCTGAGGGAGTCTTGGGTATGAAGCAGAGATATATCGGGCTGGCCATGGGCGCGGTGATCGCGGTGGGAGCGGCGTTGAGTCTGCCGAGTTGCGGGCACGATCAGAAGTTGGTGAGCCTTACAATCACGCCCGCAACATTTACTTTTCTGGAGCCGTACTCTCCCCCTCCCGCGACCAACATTACGGAGCAGTACACCGCAACCGCCACGTACATCCATCCCCCGGCGACAAAGGACGTTACCACTCAAGCCACCTGGAAGGTTGACGACGGGGTGGTCACGATGTCGAGTCCTGGCCTATTCACTGCGGCTCCGAACTATTGCGGCGGTGGGAATATTTCAGCAAGCGTACCCGAGGGCACGGGCGGTTCGTCGAACACTGTAACTGCCTATGCGACCGTAACCGTGGATAATCCAACGGTCGTAAACTGTCCGGGTTATGGGTCTGCGGTCACATTGAGTGTGCAGGTCAGTGGGCCCGGAACGGTAACCAGCACAACCGGGGGCATAAACTGTCCGGGGCAATGCATTGCCACGGTTTCGGTGGGTGCTTCGGTGGGGCTCACGGCCATTCCTCAGGGAGGTTCCACCGTGACTTGGTCGTCGGCCTGCACGTCTTCTTCGGGAAACAACTGTTCCGTCACTATCCCCGCCGGCGGGGCTGATGTGCTAGCGACGTTCAAATGAATAATGTGAAAACAACGCAGTTGCTATTCGTCCGTTAACAGTTTGCCTAGCGTGACCTTGTGCTTCTCCGCCTTGGCCTTCTTGGCGACCACGAGTTGGGAGGGTTTGGGCGAACCGACGCGCTCGCGGGCCATTTCGCGGACGGTCGTCGCGGCGGAGAATGTCTTCTTTCTGCGCTTCTTCGGCATGACGGACGGAAATCCTTCGATTAATCCTTATAAGCCTTGGCCTTTTGTTGACCTCTGGACAGCCAGACGCGGAGAGCCGCGTCTCTACCTTGTCCGCATCTTCGCATTGAAGCTCGCAAAAGTGCAATAATCGAAAAAGCCGAGAGCACTACTATATTGAGAGCCCTATTATGGACGAGCGTGATTTTTTCGATGAGCGGTCGGATAAGAAACCGGCGACCCTGAATTGCCCTCACTGCCACCAGGCCGCGGAGTATGAGATTCAATGGCTGGTGCGAACCAAAAAGAAGACCCTGCCGCCGCGCGCCGATGAGCGCGATCGGGCGAAGTTCGCCAAGGCGCAGTCCTACATGCTGCGCCGCGACGACATGATGATGTGCAAGAACATGCGCTGCCGCAAGCGCTTCGAGATCACCGGCGTGCAGAGCGTGGCGTTTCTGGATTGATGGAAATGGATTAACGGAATAGAGGAGAGCGCGGTGGAAACCTGGATAAGGCTCGGGATTTTTGCGCTGATTCTCCTTTCGTTCTTGCGGCGGATTTCCAAAGCGCGGACGCGGACAAATACTCCTCGTCCCGCGCCGAATGCCGGCACGCCGGGACAGATTACCCCAACTCTTTTGCGGACGCAGCAGGGAAAAAAGAACGATTTCCGCGACGTGCCTCCGCCTCCCGAGAACCCGGAACTGGGATAGGGAACGCCTGCAGCAGGTCCGAGATCACCCCGCCAACGGTACCTTCGCGACGTGCCGAGGCCTTTCATTTATACTCGTGTGTTTGTTCATTGAGATTGGACCGCACCTTGGTTCCGCAGGAATGGAGTGAACCGTGAAGATTCTGGTTTGCATGAAGCAAGTGCCGCAGAAGGACGCTCCGCTGAAGCTGAACGAGGCGGGCACGTGGATCCGGGAAGATGTGCAATATGAAGTCAACGAACCCGACGCCTACGCGCTGGAAGAGGCCCTGCGGCAAAAAGAAAAGCACACCGGCGAAGTGGTCGCGCTGACCGCCGGACCGGCGCGGGCGCAGCAGGTGTTGCGCGAAGCACTGGCCAAGGGCGCTGACCGCGCGATTCACCTCGAAGACGACAAGTTTGCCGGCCTCGATGCCTACAATACGGCGCGCGCAATTGGCGCGGCCATCAAGGATGAAAAATTCGACCTGATTTTCACCGGTCTGCAATCCGACGACTACGGCTACGCCCAGACGGGCGTCATTCTGGCGCAGATTCTCGGCTGGCCGCATGCCACCATCATCATGCACATTGAAAAGAATGCGGACGGGATTCGCGTGAAACGAGAGCTTGAAGCCGGATTCTTCCAGTATGTGGATATGCCGCTGCCGGCCGTGCTGACGATTCAGTCGGGCATCAACAAGCTGCGGTATGCCACGCTGATCGGCATCAAGCAGGCCAAGAATAAACCGATGCGCAAGGTAGCGATGGCGGAAGTCGAGTCGGCGGTGGGCGCGAACCTGCAGAAAATCGAGAGGCTGTACGTTCCGCAAAAGACGAAAAACACTGAGGTGCTAGAAGGGCCTCCGGCGGAAGTGGCAAAGAAGCTGGTGGAGAAGTTTAAGAACGAGTTGAGGGTGATTTAGACGGACTTGCGAGCTGCGAGCCTTCGACGTTCGAGCAAGCAAGGCATTGGCGCAGATCGTAGCGCCGGTGAGCTGAATCACTGCGGTTTCGCGGCCTCCGGCCGGAGAATAACGGTGAGATGTCGAGGAGGCCGTTATGGTGGACGCAGAGGAGAAGCGGGAAACCGGTGGCAGCTTGATGTTTGCCGGGCTGGCGGTTTGGGTAGCCGGATTGATGGTTTTGTTTTATCTTCCCGCGGCAGTGCGGATCGGGCATCAGGGAAGGTTCGAGCTGATCATGGCCGGATTGGGAGTGTTGGGCGTGGCGCTGATGGCGAGCGGCTGGTGGATGCGGCGCGGGGGCAGCGAGTAAAGACGACTTGGTTCAAGCAGCCGCCAGATTGCTTGCACGGTGCGAACGCAGATTACAATCACAGCATTAAGACCTAACTGAGAGCTGACGACTGATAGCTGAGAGCTGACCCTATGACTGACACAATTCTGGTCGTTGTCGAACAACGCGAAGGCAAACTAAACCGCGTCTCATGGGAGACGAT
>PLHN01000137.1 GCA_003139975.1 Acidobacteriaceae bacterium | reverse complement strand
GGAAACCTGGAAGTTTCGATGCGTGGAGTAAGTCATCGTTATCCTATTGAAACCCCGATTCTTTATGCACGCAGAAGGCAGGGAAAGGGCGAAAATGCGGCCTGATCGGTCAAACAATGCAGTAAATGGAACGTAAGTCATTGAAAAAGCAGGGCGCGGCTTGCCTCTTGGCCCATCCGCAGCGCGGGCATTGGCAACCCCAGCCTGCCAATCCACCGACGCGTGTCGGAAACGCCGTCGTCGATCCAACAGCATGATTTTCCGAAAAACGAACAAAACCATCAATTTACAAATAACTTTCCCTCTTCGGGCGTATGACACCTACAAGTGCCTTCGGGCCCGATCGGTGGTTCAACTCGGGTGTTCCGCGTGTGTTCGTTTGACGGCACCGCTCGGCACAACTGCTGATGTTTCGGCCGTCCGCCCGGAGCGCGATTATCTTTGCCATGATCCCCTAGGAATGGTTCGCGCAACACAAATCCGCATCTGCTGGTGGACGCGTCTGGCCGATGAATTCAATCTTCGCCGCCGGCTTACTGGGGAAGCGCCATGTCGTCGAACCCTGAAAAACCAAATCCCAAGTCCGCGCAAGGAGAATCCGCCGTCACGCCTGACCCAATTCTGGGCGCCATAGAAGCGGACGCCGGTCGGAATCGCGGTCCCGTTGAACCGAGCGGCGACCTGCTCTGCATTCACGACCTCGAGGGCTGTTTGCTTTCCGTAAATTCCGAGTCTGCGCGTCAGTTGGGATACACCGTCGAAGAGCTCCTACGCATCCCGATGCGGGAGTTGGTCCCACCCCAGTTCCACCCACAATTTGATGAGTACCTGAAAAAGATTGCCCGTGAAGGCGAGGCCCACGATCTGCTCACCATCCTGACGCGCTCCGGCGAGCGCCGCGTCTGGGAGTACCACAACAAGTTGCGCACAGAAGGACTGCCAACGCCGGTAGTGTACGGCGTCGCCCACAACGTCACCGAGCAACGGCATATCGAACGCGAGCTCCGAAAAAGTGCGGAGGGACTCCGGCTCCTCGAAGAGTACGCACCGGCGCTGGCGATGTTTGACCGCGAGATGCGCTACCTCTATGCCAGCCGGCGCTGGCGGGCCGACCATGGCTTGGGCGACCGCGACCTGCGCGGCATCTCGCACTACGACGCCTGCCCAGATGTTCCCGAGCGCTGGAAGCATTTCCATCGTCGCGCACTGGCGGGCGAGATTCTGCTGGAAGACAATGACCGCTTCGACCGCGCCGACGGTTCCACTCAGTTTGTACGGTGGGAAATACAGCCGTGGCATGAAACCACGGACACGATCGGCGGCATCGTAATCTTCTCCGAAGACGTCACCGATATCACCGAGCGCAAGCGCGCAGCGGCCTTGCTGGAAGAAAGCGAGAAGCGTTTCCGCGCTGTCCACGAGCGCGCGCCGGTCGGGATTGCTTTGGTGGACGCGCCCAGTGGCCGCTTTCTGCAAGTAAACCCCACGCTCTGTGAAATCGCAGGACGAACCGCCAGCGAGATGCTGCGTCTGAGCTACCTCGACATCACGCATCCCGAAGACCGCGAAGACAGCGCCGCGCGAACGAAGCAGCTGATTGAAGGGAAGGTGCGCGCTTACGAGGCTGAGAAACGGTACGTGCGGCCGGATGGGACCGCAGTGCCCGTCAATCATTCCGTGGTGCCGATGTGGGAGCCGGGAGAAGAACCCCAGTACCTCATGACCATCGTTCAGGACATCACTGAACGCAAGCGCGCTGAGCAGGCCCTGCGCGAAAGCGAGGAGCGCATGCGCCTTGCCGAGGAAGCAGGCAGGATCGGCAGCTTCGAGCGCAATATGCAGACCGGCGAGGGTTACTGGTCACCTCAGACCGAGGAAATGTTCGGGTTGCAACCTGGAGCGGGCCCGAAGTCGCTGGCGGAATTTCTCAGCCTGATTCACCCGGAGGACCGAAAGCACGTTGAGGATCTGTTCGCAGAATCCATCGAGGCCGGCAGGGTCGCGGGGGAGTGGCGCGTGATTTGGCCCGATGGTTCCGTGCACTGGATCGACGGCCGGTGGAGAGTTTTGAAGGACGAACAGGGACGGCCGCTGCGAGCCATCGGCATCGACTCCGACATCACCGACCGCAAGCGCGCCGAGGAAGCCTTGCGCGAAAGTGAAGAGCGCATGCGACTGGCGCAGGAAGTCGCCAATATCGGCACTTTCGATCGCAACCTGCTTACTGGCGAAAGCCGGTGGACACCGCAGATGATGGCCATCTTTGGACTGGGTGCGGACGCCCCCTCGCCGACCCTGGATCAGGTCGTGCAATTGATCCATCCCGAAGATCGGAAGCCGTTCTCGGACATGCTCGCGCAATCCATGCACTCGGGTGAGGGCGGCGGCGAATGGCGCATTGTCTGGCCCGATGGCACTGTGCGCTGGATTGCCGACCGCTGGCGCGTTTTCGAGGATCCGAGCGGCAAGCCTGCCCGCATGGTCGGCATCGACTACGACATCACCGATCGCAAGCGCATCGAGGAAGAACTCCGCCAGGCAAAAGAGAGGCTGACCGAAGAAAAACTTTATCTCGAACACACCATCGACAGCGAAATGGGATTCGAGGAGATCATCGGCAAGAGCGCGGCCCTGAAAGCCGTCATGGAACTGGTAGCGAGGGTTGCCAGTAGCGACGCCACCGTGCTCCTGCTCGGCGAGACCGGCGTCGGCAAGGAACTGGTAGCCCGCGCCATCCACCGCTTGAGCCCGCGCACCGGGAACGCCTTCATCAAGATGAATTGCGCCGCCATTCCATCCGGCCTGCTCGAAAGCGAGTTATTCGGTGCCGAAAAGGGCGCCTATACCGGTTCGGTGAGCCGCAAGATCGGCCGCCTGGAACTGGCCGATAAAGGCACGATGTTCCTCGATGAGATCGGCGACATCGCCCTCGCCCTCCAGCCCAAGCTCCTGCGCGTTTTGCAGGATCAGGAATTCGAACGCCTGGGCGGAACGCAGACACTGAAAGTCAACTTCCGTTTGATCACGGCCACCAACCGCGACCTGGCCGACGACGTGCTGCGCAACCAGTTCCGCAGCGATCTATTTTACCGGCTGAACGTGTTCCCGATCGTCGTGCCGCCTCTGCGCCAGCGCCGCGACGATATTCCTCTCCTCGTCGACTACTTCGTTCAGAAGTGCTCCCGGCGCTTGAACAAGTCGATCACCAGCATTCCCAAGCGCACCATGGCCGTGCTCACCGCCTGGGATTGGCCCGGCAATGTGCGCGAACTGGAAAACTTCATCGAGCGTTCGATCATTCTGACCACCGGTTCGGTGCTGGCGGCCCCGCTCGGCGAACTGCAGGCAAGGATGTCCATCGAGGACCAAGCCGAAACTCTCGAAGCCGTCGAACGCAAGCGCATCCTCGAAGCCCTGCAGCAATCGAAAGGCCGCATCAGCGGTGAACAGGGAGCGGCCGCCCGCCTGGGCCTGAAACGCACTACCCTCCAGTCGAAATTGAAACAACTGCGTATCAATCCCCGAACGCCCCCCCCCGCAACTGAATTGCCGTTACTCACATTCGCCCCTGCTCCACATCCGTTTTTTCCACCGCGCACGGCGAGCCTCCCCGCGCTTCAGACTGCTTTCTTGATCGCGTGATAGGCCACCAGCACAACGATCGCACCGATAACGGCAACAATCAGGCTGTAGATGTTCAGTCCAGTCACTCCCGATGCGCCCACCAGGGTAAAAACCCAGCCAC
>PLHN01000022.1 GCA_003139975.1 Acidobacteriaceae bacterium | reverse complement strand
CACCCCATCAACGGCGAACAAATCAATCTTGAGGCAGCTTTGCCGTCTGGATTCTTATTGCAGCGGTAGGTTCAGGACGGGACTCAAATCAAGTAATTTGGGGTCACTTCCGTCTGTCCCCGAATTTTCCTGTCCCCGAATTTTCCCGCCACAAGGTCAAAAGCCTGGGCCACCGGCCAGTTAATAGCGTGAACGTCCAACCTGCGCTACAATCGATCTTCCCCGGCCCCAGCCATCGGTTTGTGTAACTCATTGGTTCTTGGAGGTTGGTCGTTGCCCAAACAAGCCGCTCCGTCTAAGTCTGTTGCGAACGATGACAAAACCCGCAAATATCTGAGCCAAACAGATGTTCCAAGCGTTTCACTGGACAAAGCATTAGCAATTGCTCAAGCGATTGCGGATAACTACGGCTACAAACCGTCTACGCCGATTCAGGTAGCTAGTGCGTTAGAGGTGCAACCGACTTCCGGCCCGTTCCGCATGCTCACGGGAGCATCCATAGCTTACGGTCTGACCAAAGGCGGCTGGAACGCCACGTCGATTTCGATTGAGCCACTCGGAATGCGCATCGTGAAAATCACCGAAGAAGGTGATGATCTCCTCGCGAAGCGCGAGGCTCTTCTCAAGCCGCGAGTCATCCGGTTGTTTCTTGAAAAGTATAACGGGGCTGCGATTCCCAAGGACTTGATTGCCCAGAACGTCCTCATGGATATGGGAGTGCCAAAGGATAAGACGGCAGACGTTCTGAAGATGATCGTTGACGGCGCCAACTCTGTTGGGTTCATTCAGGGCATCAAAGATAAGAAGTACGTGGACCTCATGGGAACGGCGGCTCCGGCGGCATCAGCGGAAGAACAACTCGAGGAAGGAGAACCTGCCGCAGCGGTTATCACTCCCACTGCCAGCGCGATAAAGACCCTCGCTACACCCGCGCATCAGGACGAGGCGCGTAGGCGGAAGGTCTATCTGACCCACGGCAAGAATAGGGCACTGATCGAACCCATCAAGGAGTTGCTGAAATTCGGAGAGCTTGAGGCTGTTTTGTCTGTTCAAACGCAAACTGTCTCGCAACCCGTACCGACGAAAGTGATGGCAGAGATGCGTGGTTGTGGTGCTGCTATCATTCACGTGGAAGACGAACGGCGACTGAAGGATGACGCTGGCAACGAAGTCGTTGTGCTAAATGACAACGTGTTGATTGAGATCGGCGCAGCGATGGCTCTGTTCGGCGAGCGATTCATTTTGGTAGTAAAAGACGGTGTGAAGCTACCGTCCAATCTGCAAGGGTTGCTGGTCCAGCCGTACAAAGGGAATACCCTGGATATGGAAGAGACCGTCAAGTTGATGAAGGCGATCAATGACATTAAGAGCCGTGCACTCCCTTCGTAAACGTCAACAGCTAATGCCGACACCAGACAAGCGCGACGTCGAACACCTCAAGCAAAGAATGGTAAGGTTCAAGCGGAGCTACTCGCATTGGGAGAGGCATGCGGATCATTTCAGAAGAGAAATAGAAGAAATTTTGTCTCAGTTAATGAAACGCAACGGACTCGTCCCGGCGGTGCTTGAAAGCCGCGTAAAGTCATTAGATTCCTCTGTCAGGAAAGTTGAGGGTCTTTCCATTGATCATGTGATGGACTTAAAGGACTTTATCGGATTACGCCTCGTATTCTTACTCACGAACGAAGTTGTGAAGGCAGTAAAGCTCATTTGTAAGACTTTTGTCGCCGATGATCCGATAAATAAAGGAGACGAACTCAAGTTCAACGAGTTCGGTTACCGTGCGATTCATGTTATCGCGAGGCTGCCGCGGCGCTGGCAAAATAATCCGAGTTACCGTGGCTGTGGCCGATTCAAATTTGAGATTCAGCTGCGAACACTATCGCAGCACAACTATGGTGTAGCCTCGCGAGTTTTCCAGTATAAGCAGGCCAAAGCCGTGCCGCCGTCCGTTCAGCGGTCATTACTTAGATTGGCTGCAATTTTGGAGCTTGTGGATCTCGAAGTGGATCGTGTGTCTCGAGAAAAGTCGGCTTACTCCGCCAATGTAATGAAAAATCTAAATCCTAACGAACGTCTCAATGTAGACCTCATTATTCAAATACTGGATAGGAAATTGCCCAAGAAGCATCGGGTACTTGACGATCAATATGCAGAACTCTTTGACGAGCTCACCCGCAACGGTATAAAAACAACCGGCGCATTGCTTAGTCTAATTAAGGGCTTTGGCGCCAGGGCGATGGCTCTGAACAGGGAGGCGGCGAAATCGTTCGTCAACGATGACCCCGCCTATACTGGCGATCCTATAAGAGCCAGACACGGTGTATTCTATACGCAGGTAGGTCTCGTGTGGAACATGCTGAAACTGAAGAATCGAGCTTAAACCCGGGTCGATATTTTGCGAACAGGTTGGAGGAAACGAAATGCCCAAGGCCACCACAATCGAGATTAATGGAGTCGCGTACCGCAAGAGTTCGTGCAGCGAATCTAGCCAACTCTGTGTCGGTGTCGCATACAAGAAGAACGAGGTTCTCGTGGTGAATACCAACACTCAAGACCTCGTTCTCCGCTTCACGAGAGAAGAGTGGCGTGCATTCTTAGAAGGAGTCAAGGCAAACGAATTTGATGATTGAAAATGCGGTGACAGACAGGACGTTCACCGGTTTTCGAAAACCTAGCAATTGGTCAACGTCCCGTCTGTCCTAGATCGTTCTGCGTCGCACCAAAGGCAGCCATCGGACACGATTGATGGCAGGCGATCTATGTGGACGATATGGTAGACCTTCGGATGCCTCGGCGCTGGCATGCTTACGAACTCCTCCCCACATTCGCAGTACTCATTCTGTTCAAGAATAAGCCGGCAGGCTGCCCCGCCCTTTCTTCTCATGTCAATAATAGCTGCGGCTGAGGGAATTCGGGACAGACGGGATGTGGACCCAATCGTGGGCACGCAACGGACGTCGTGTTGCTGACCGACCAACAGCATGCGGGTCTGTCCTGGCCGAATTGGGGTCAGTTCCGTCTGTCCCCGAATTTGTCGTCCGAATTTCCTCTGTCCCCGAATTTCCTCCGAATTTCCTGTCCCCGAATTTCCCCAAGGGGCGGCGGAATTCCCCACGCAGAATTCCCACCCTTGCCAAGAACGCAAGGGTGGGGCAGCCTCGGTAGGGAGCGATAAAGGCGGAAGGATGTGCCAGCCCCCATGACAATCGTCACAATTCCAACTTCTTATTTCGCCTGCGCTAGCTCCGTAACAACTGCGGCAATTTTATCGAGTATCTGGTTCCAGCNNGGTGAGTTTCGTCTGGCCGTTTCCGAGATCTTCAAAGATGGTCACGTCGTACGCACCCTCGATGGCCTCATGTTCTATTCCCAGCTGCGCAGGATCAATCTTGTTTCCCTTCGAGTCGGAAAAGTACATCAAGGAAACGATCTTCTCGTGCAGAACAATCTCGTGGTATTCACCAGCATTCCAGAACTCCTGCCCATCCGGCGCTCTCATGCAGCAGAGGAATTTTCCTCCCACGCGGA
>PLHN01000512.1 GCA_003139975.1 Acidobacteriaceae bacterium | reverse complement strand
GCACGAAGGTGCGCGCCGTGGCCTGCACGGAATCGAACGCCTCTTTGATCCGGACGGCTTGCGTGCCGTGGTCTTCGTCCACGATTCCCATCTTCGCATTCTGAATCTTTCCGCCGAACGCATTGCCCAGCACGATTAATTGGACGAGCGGGAAAATCATGGACACCATCATCAGTGCCGGTGAACGGAAAAACTTCCTCATCTCGCGTTCGATAATTGCCAAGGTTCGATTCATGGCTGCATCCCCGGACGTGGCGGCATCACGAACGCATGCGCCTTGACAAGCTCATCGCGCAGCTGCCGTCCCGTGTAATGGACGAAAACGTCGTCCAGCGTGGTGTTCTGTACGGTGAGTGTCTTTAGCGTGACGCTGCAGACTACCGCCATTTCCACCAGATCGGTGGTGGTTCCGGAGCCGTTTGCGGTCAGCACCCGAAACATGCCCGCGCTCTCGTTTTGCACCGATGTCACTCCGGGCAAACCGCGCAGCCGTTCTTCCCAATCCTCCGGCGGATTGTCGAACTGAATCTCGATCACCGTGGATCCGGGCACGGCCGCCTTCAGCGCCTCGGGAGTGTCGAGCGCTACCAGATTGCCATGATCGACGATGGCAATTCTGTTACACAGGCGGTCCGCTTCGTCCATGTAGTGCGTCGTGATCAGAATGGTCAGCTTGCGCTTTGATTTGATATTGGTCAGCATTTCCCACACAGCTACTCGTGACACCGGGTCGAGGCCGGTGGTTGGTTCGTCGAGGAAGAAAATCCTTGGGCTGTGTACCAGACCGCGCGCAATCTCCAGCCGCCGGCGCATGCCGCCCGAAAGAGTTTTAGTCTGCGCGCCGCGCCACTTTGTCAGGTCGACAGTTTCCAGCAGTTCATCAATCGCTTCTTTGCGGCGCTTGGCCGGAACGTCATACAGCTTGGCATAAATCGCCATGTTCTCTTCGACGGTCAAGTCGAGATCGCTGGTTAGCGCCTGCGGGATCACGCCGATGGTCCGGCGCACCGAATCCGCTTCCTTGGTCACGTCGTGTCCTGCGATTCGCGCCGCGCCGGAGGTGATTGGAATCAGCGTTGTCATCATCCGGATCAGCGTGGATTTGCCGGCGCCGTTCGGGCCGAGCAAGCCGAATATCTCACCTTCCTTCACAACGAACGAAACGTCGTTCACCGCCGTGAAGTCGCCGTATTTTTTGACGATATGGTCGACCTCGATCGCATTCGGAGCGTTAGCGGCGACTTCGCCGCGCAAGCTCATCTCCGCGCCTTGGACACTAAAGCCATTTGCGGCCGTTGAGTTCGTCGTGCCGCCGTTGGCCTTGCCAACCGTCGAGTTGTTCTTGTCTTCATTCATATCGTGCTGCATTTCATCTTGCTGCCTTGCAAACGAGCGTTCGAAGCTCGCGGGGGATACCTCTGCAATCTAACCTGAAACCTCTGACCGGTGCCTAGCTCCCCTTTTGCAGAGCCGGGGGCACCAGGACCTCGGCGGTCATTCCTGGGACATACGCGCCCTTGGGATTGGCCAGTCGCACCTTCAAGAGAAGCGTGCGGATGTCGCGCTTTCGCCGGCCTACGTCGCGCTGCGTCGCGAAATCGGCCTCGGCCGCTTTGTAAAACACTCTTCCATCCACTATGGTCCCGCCGGGAAGGCGGATTTTGAGCGTATCGCCGTTTCCAATGTGATCCGCGTCCGTTTCTGGAATGGCCGCTCGTACCCAGGTGTCGCTGAAGTCGACCACCGTGACGATCGCCTGCCCCGCGTTCACTACTTCGCCCTCGCGCGCGGCGCGCGTCAGTACAGTTCCGGTTACGGGCGCATAAATCTTCGTGTAACCCAGGCGAACTTCCGCTTCTCTCAATTGCGCGACTGCGTTTCCGACCTGGGCTCGCGTGGAGGCGACCGTGCTCTCAGCCGCGGCCGCCTGGTTGGTGCGCGCCACCGCCGCGTTCAGGCTGGCTTGTGCCGCGGACACCTGGTCTTTCAGCGATTGCACGCTTGCCTGCTGCGCCTTCAAATTCATTTCGGCCTGCACTCTTTCCTGCTCGGAGGCCACGCCCGCTTCGGCGAGTCCAATCGTGCGCCGGCTGTCACTTTCGACGCGCGCCAGCGTGGCTTCGGCCTGCGCCAGTTGCGCGCGCGCCGATTGCAATTGCGCCTGCGCGTTGGCCACATCGCTCGACGTCGATCCTTTGGTCGATTGCTGCGTGTACTGATTCGCGTTCACCTGGGACCGGAAGCTTGCAATCATGGCCGCCGCTGCCCGCTCCTCGGCTTCGAGTTCGGAAGGATCAAGCTCGGCAATCAGATCGCCCTGCTTCACTTGCGTTCCCTCGTCCACCAGGAGCCTCAGGATGCGCCCCTGAATTTGCGGGCTTACGACGATCTGGTTTGCATCCACGGTTCCGACGAGCACCAGATCGCCGCCCCTCGGCGTGGAATAAAAGTAATAGGCCGTAGAAATGGCAAAGATTATGGCCACTAGAATCAAAACTTTATTTCGAGCGTTCATCGCTTTCCCTCAGTGCAAACGTGCGCATTACAGGCACACGGCCTCCGTAATAAACTCCAGCACGAACTTACGCCGCTCCGCGATTCTTTCCTTCGACAGCGGATCCACCTTCAGCAGCGCCTTCATTGCGGTCGCCGTGCTGAAGTAAAAGATCACGATTCCCACCAGCGACGGGAGAAGGTCCAGGGGATTCACGGGCCGAAGCTGGCCTTTCTCCGCCCCCTCGCGCAACAACTTCGCCATTTGCGCATAAATGGGGGCGAAATATTCACGGGCGATCCGTAGCATTTGCGGCGAAGCATGGGCTCCAACGCGCATCCACTCGGATTGAACCACCCGCGGAAAGCGGGGGTTGGCGGCGATGTAGTCAAAATACTGGCTCACGTACTCGATCAGCTTCTCGCGCGGCTCAAGATCGCTTTCGAGAACCGGCAACACTCGCTCTCGCATCCCGCTGAACACGTGGTCCAGTACTGCCTCGTAGAGCGCGTCCTTGTCTTTGAAGTAGTAATAAAGGAGCGCTTTGTTCACTTTCGCTGTCTGCGCGATGCGGTCGGTACGTGCGCCGGCAATGCCGTACTCGGCGAATTCGGCCACGGCGGCTCGTAAGATTGCGGCCCGGCTTTCTTCCGGCTGGCCGCGCGTCCCGAAACGCGTGCGGATCCGTCCACGTTCGCGTTGGAGGCCGGATTCTCCCGCCTCCGGGCGCTGTGCCAGTCGCCCTCTTCGCGGCGAAGTCGGGCGCCGAGTTTGTTTTCTGCCTGTGGTTGATGCCATGTTTCCCTTAATTAACCAGTTAGTTAGATTCTATAGGCATTTCTCTGCGGGCGCAAGGCGAGACGGGCGCTGCGGGGCTTCGAAGCGAAGGAACGCCCTGGCGTGTCCGGATAAGATTGCAGAAGTCATATTGCAGATTGCAGAAGTAAAGCACACTAAGAATAAATAACGAAGGACAGGACCACGGAGATTGGGATGCTGATGTTCAGGGCGCGATTTAAGCGGGACATACTGGCGGAATTTCTGCCGCCGTCGCGAGCAGAGAAGGCGAGGGCGCGCCGTGGAGGATCGGGGAGACGAGGCTCGACGGCGAAAAAGGACCGGGTGATCGTGCTGTGCGATGGAATGCCTTCGATTCCGCGCAAACAGCCGCTGGCAGAGTTTCTGGCGACTCAAGGATATTGGGTATTTTATCCACGATATCGCGGTGCGTGGGAGAGTGGAGGTGAGTTTCTGGAGCGGTCGCCGCACCTGGACATTCTTGATGTCATCGATGGCCTGCGCGGGGAGATTCGCGAATCGGCTTTTGGGCAGCGATTTCGCGTGCGGGCGGATGAGATTTTCGTGATCGGCGGGAGCTTTGGGGGAGCGGCGGCGATTCTCTGCTCGCTGGATGAGCGTGTGAAGAAGGTGATTGCCAATTGTCCGGTGGTGGACTGGGGAATTTTGCGGGAGTCGGAGAAAGCAGAAACGTCGAACCCGAACTATGCGGCGTATATTCGCGAGGCGTTTGGGACGGGGTTCCGGCTATCGGATCGCAACTGGAAGAAGCTTTACAGCGGAACTTTCTATAATCCTATCTACCATGCGGACGAAGTAACTCCATCGAAAGTCATGATGTTTCACGCGCAGGATGATCCCAATGTGCCATATAAGTCGGTAGTGAACTTTGCCAAGCGTACGGGAGTAAAGCTGAAGTTACTGCGGCACGGCGGGCACCTCAGTACGGATGTGATTGTGCGGCGGCATTGGGCGCAAATTGCCAATTTCTTTGGAGAGCAGCCAACTCCGGCATCAGGGCGGCGATCGAGACGGAAGTAAGGGTCCTTCGACTTCGCAACGACCGCGCTAAGCTTGTCGCCGCTTCGCTCAGGATCACACAGGTCGTGGGTTTGTTTCCCAAGATGTAATGACAGAACGCACGTCCGTGCGCGGGAGTCTGGTCTGCTGCCGGAGAAATTCGGGAGTTGCAGCGCGGGCGAGGGCGCCCGCGCCACGCAAACACAGCTACTTCTTTGAGGCTTGGTAACGCTTGTTGATTTCTTCCCAGTTCACAACATTCCACCAGGCTTGCAGGTACTCGGGGCGGCGGTTGTTGTACTTGAGATAGTAGGCGTGCTCCCAGACGTCGTTACCAAAGATGGGATAGAGGCCTTGTGAAATCGGACTGTCCTGGTTGGGCGTCGAGATAACCTTGACTTCGCCCTTGGAATCGCCGGCTAGCCACACCCATCCGCTGCCGAACTGACCTGCGCCGGCGGCGTTGAATTTTTCC
>PLHN01000068.1:1593-3268 GCA_003139975.1 Acidobacteriaceae bacterium | reverse complement strand
GCGCGCTTCGTGCGCATCAGCGCCGCCGGCTTGCGCGAGAGTCATGTGCACGACGTGATGATCACCCGCGAAGCTCCGAACTACGCGGTGGAGTAGGAGAGTGGCTGACCGACTGTCTCCAGTTCGTTCCAATCTCGTTCGCGCCTGGTGGCCCGCTATGGTCTGGATCGGGCTTATCAGCATCGAATCAACTGACGCCTTCTCGTCGCGGAATACCGGCAGCATGCTGTTCGCGCTGCTCACTCGCCTCTTCGGTCAAATCGATCTCTACAATTTCCTCATGTTCCATTTCTATCTCCGTAAGACCGGACATGTAGTCGGCTACGGCATGCTGGCTCTGCTTCTTCTGCGCGGATGGCGCATGACGATCGGGCCGGCGCGAGCATGGTTGAATAAAATGCTGCTTCTGTCGTGGGGAGGAACCGCTTTCGTCGCCTCGATGGATGAATGGCATCAGAGTTTCATTCCGTCTCGAACGGGCACCGTGCACGACGTGATTCTCGACAGCATTGCGGGGTTGGCGTTTCTGCTGATCGCGTATCTCTGGCTGCGGCGGAGCGCGCCGGCAGAGCAAGCAGCGTGATCTTGCGGAGCGGTTCACGTGTTCTTACAGTTGGCGCTGGAGTGATGTTGTAGTAAGCCTCCGTGTTCGTTCCTCTGTGTCGCCCGTGGTTCCATGCTTTTGTGGATCGGCTCAGCACTTTCCTGCGTTCAGTCCGCCGCGGCGCGAGGCGTGCGATGCGCCAGCAGAGCAATCGCCGACACCGCGGCAATCGCGGCCGAAAAATAGAAGGGCACTGCCGCCCCGTAAACCTTCCACAACGCCCCTGTAATCACGCTGGCGAGCAGCGTGGTGATGCTCGTGACAAAAAAATAAATTCCCAGGGCGCGCCCGCGAACTTCGCTTCCCACGGTTTCCACTACCAGCGCTTTCAGCACAGGATTTGTGAGGGCGTAGAAAAGGCCGTAAAACGCCATGGTCAACCAGATTGCTCGCCGCGAAGGAGCGAGCGCAAACATAAAGTAGACGATTGCAAACACGGCATATCCTCCGGCGGCGATGGTCGAGCGCGAGAAGCGGTCGCTGANNGCGGAGATTGCGACGCCGGAATCCCCACGTTCCCCGCACGGAGGACGAGAAACATATCGCTCGAATTAGCCAGGGAAAAAAGCGCGACGACCGCCAGCACGTAGTAATAGCCAAAAGGCAGGTGAATGCCCAGCCGCGCGCCGGTTTCACCGTCTTTTGTTGGGCCCATAACGCTAGCCCCGAAGCCCTGAGAGATGACACCTGAGACCTGAGAGCTAGTCTTCTCCGGCAAGTCGCAGTGCTCATCGTCCGTTGCCGCAGGAGTGCCGCAAGCTCCGGCATGTGCGACCTCCCGCACCCCCAGCCACGCGACCAGAATGCACAACGCTCCGGGAATGGCCGCCGCCGCAAATACTCCGCGCATTCCGTAATGCCCGATCAGCGCCAGCGCCAGCAATGGTCCGGCGATCGCGCCCGCCGAATCCATCGTCTGAATCAGCCCATATGCCGAACCGATCTTCGACTTGTCGACCGAATCCGCAACCATTACATCGCGCGCCGTCCCGCGCACCCCTTTTGCGAAACGGTCGAAGAAGCGGATTCCAAGAATCTGCCACCACGCCGAAACCAGCGCCAGCAGCGGCT
>PLHN01000068.1:0-1526 GCA_003139975.1 Acidobacteriaceae bacterium | reverse complement strand
ATTTCGCTGGCCGTGTCGTTGAGAAACGACGTCAGGCCGAAAGCGTAGACGTTGCGCGGAGTAGGCTGATCGGGGCCTGGCATGCGGATGGTTGAAAATAACATAGCGGGTTACAGTCGTTGGTCGTTAGTCGATAGTCGTCGGGAATCAGTGCCGATTACGACGCGAAACGTAGAAGTGGAGCCAAGAGCCGAAGTATCCGCACTTCCGCTAAAATAGACTCAATGTCCGACCGCACTTTTACTCTCGACGAAGCGCACACTCTGCTTCCGATTCTCGAATCGTTGCTCAAGCAGGCGATTGCGGCGAAGCAACTGATTGAAGAGACGGATGCCGAAACGCAGGAGACAGCGCACCGCATTTTTCTGAATGGCGGAACGTTCCTGAATGTGATCCACATGGCGCGGCGCAAGGCCGAGCGCGAGAAGGCGATCCAGCGCATCAAGGACGCGCTCGCCGAAATCGACGCGACCGGCGTGCAGGTGAAGGACATCGATATCGGCCTGCTCGATTTCCCCTGCAAGGTGGAAGGCGAGATCGTGCTGCTGTGCTGGAAGCTGGGCGAGAAAGAGATCGGCTACTGGCATTCGACGGAAGATGGTTTTGCGGGGCGGAAGCCGCTGGATGCGCGGTTCGGCAAGACGGAGCGGGAACGGCTGAACTGAAACGTTGCGCAGCGGTGAGGTGTGCTGCCCGATCGAAGATATTCACAGGTGTATTTATCAAACGATAACTTTTATCGCTTACAATTCTCTCTCATGCTGGTGTATGGGACCAAGTCGTTTCGCGAGCATTGCCGGGAGCATGGCATTGCGGCGACGCACCAGCGCCAGGTGCTGTACGAGACGATGAAGACCATGCATGGCCATCCGAGTCCGGAAGAGGTCTATGCGCGGGTGAAGAAGAAGGCGCCGGCTATCTCGCTGGCGACCGTGTACAAGAACATTCATTTGTTTGTCGAGAGCGGCGTATTCCGGAAGGTGAGCATGCATCACGGCCCGGTGCGTGTGGAGATGAACGGTGAGCCGCACCATCACATGGTGTGCTCGAAGTGCAGGAAGATTTCGGATATTGGCGAGAAAGAGCTTGGGTTCGTAGCAAAGCGGAACCGTCTGCCGGGAGGGTTCCTGGTGGAACGGTACGCAGTGGATGTGATTGGCGTTTGCGCCAGTTGCCAGATGGCTTAGGATGAAGCGCTAATGAATTTTTCGAGGTGATGGAATGTCAGACGAAGCAAAGTGCCCGGTCGTGCATGGCAGTATAAGGCCCCTGAAGGGTGGGGTCCGGATGAACACGGATTGGTGGCCCAATCAACTGAACCTGAAGATGCTGCATCAGCACTCTCCCCAGGCGAACCCCATGGGCGAGGAGTTCAATTACGCTGAGGAGTTCAAGAGCCTCGACCTGGATGCCGTGATCGAGGATCTCCAAGCCTTGATGACGACCTCGCAGGACTGGTGGCCTGCGGACTACGGCCACTATGGGCCGTTCTTCATCCGTATGGCGTGGCATAGCGCAGGCACCTA
>PLHN01000120.1 GCA_003139975.1 Acidobacteriaceae bacterium | reverse complement strand
GGATAGTGCGTGCGAATCTCCGATCCGATGCGGTCTTTAAGCGGCGTAATGATCTTGCCGCGCGCGGTGTAGTCTTCGGGGTTGGCGCTGAAGACGATCGCCAGGTCGAGCGGCAGACGGATCGGGTAGCCCTTAATCTGCACGTCGCCTTCCTGCATGATGTTGAACAATCCCACCTGAATTTTCCCGGCGAGGTCCGGGAGTTCGTTGATGGCAAAGATGCCGCGATTGGCGCGGGGCAGCAAGCCGTAATGAACGGTGAACTCGCTCGAGAGTTCGTGCCCGCCACGCGCGGCCTTGATCGGATCGATGTCGCCAATCAGATCGGCGATGGTGACGTCGGGCGTGGCGAGCTTTTCGACATAGCGATGGTCAGCCGTGAGCCATGCGATGGGCGTAGCCTCTTCTTGTTTGGCAACCAACTCCTGGCAGCGGCGGCAGATGGGGGCATAGGGATTGTCGTGAATCTCGCAGCCGGCAATGTATGGCAACTCCGGATCAAGCAGCGTGGTCAGGGCGCGCAGGATGCGGCTCTTGGCCTGTCCCCGCAGGCCGAGCAGGATGAAGTTGTGGCGCGAGAGGATGGCGTTGACGATCTGCGGGATGACCGTATCGTCGTAACCGACGATGCCGGGAAAGATCGGAGCGTCGGGGTACTCACGCAGGCGCGTCATCAGGTTCTCGCGCATCTCGTCCTTGACGCGGCGCGAGCGGAGCCTGGTCTCGGAAAAAGAACTGGCGCGCAACTCGCCCAATGTGCGGGCACTGCTCATGGTGGGAACTCCTGGGACCCTGGATTCGCCGGCGTGGCGCCGGCGGCTGCCGTGACCTTATGCGGATTATACGCCGCAAGAAAGCTGTCAGCTCTTAGCTGTCAGCTCTCAGTTTTTTCTGCTAGCTCGTTTGTATCGACACAACTCATATAAGAGCGCAAAGAGAATGGCTGCGGCAACTCCCCTGAGGGAAATTTGATTCAGGTTAAAAGCAGATTTGACTGAGAGGCGACAGGTGAGAGCTGAGACCCAAGTTCAATTCCAGCGGGCGTGGGCGGCGCGGCGCAGGCCGGGGAGGATGGCCCGCAGATACTCGACGACGGCTTCCAGGCGCTTCTCTTCCGACAAGGTCGCGAGCAGGCTCTGCTTGAAGTCTAGGTCCAAAGGAAGAGATCCGGCGAGTAGGAACGAAAGGTTTTCGATTGCCTCGGCCTCTGACGCGCCGCGAGAGTCAGCTGGGGGCGGCTCGGCGCCGGCCAGTTTGGCGATTTCTGCGTGCAGGCGTACGGCTTGCTCGACCAGTTCGGAGGCGGGCTTGCCGGGTTCGTCCGGGACCATGGCAATTTCCGCCCGGAGAAACGAGCGTTCCTCGTTGACCTCGAGCACCTCGAAACGGTTGACGCCACGGGTGAGGATATCCATGCGGCCATCATCGTACTTTTTCGTAACGGAGAGAATCTCGGCGGTGCAGCCGATGCCGGCCACGCCTTCGTCGGAGGCGCGCACGATTCCGAACGGCATTTTCTGCTCCAGGCACTCGGCGATCATTTCTTTGTAGCGCGGCTCGAAGATGTGAAGCGGGAGCGGGACGCCGGGAAGGAGAACAAGGTCGAGCGGGAATAGGGGGAGAAGGCTCAAGGTCTTACGTCTCAAGGTTCAAAGTTTCAGGGTTTCAAGGTTTCAATTGCCTTTTTTCGCAACTCGCCAGAACCCCGGCCTCTGGCCTGATTTTAACAGCCATTGACGGCGTTGCACTCCAGGCGATACAAGGGTCGGCATGGAAATGGATGGCAAGGTGGTGGTGGTTACGGGCGCTTCGATGGGGATTGGGGAAGCGATTGCCATGGTGTTTGCCGATCACGGGGCAAGCGTCGTACTGCTTTCGCGCGATGCCAGCCGGGCTGAGGCGGCGCGGCATCGGGTGGGCCACACGGAGCGGACTCTCGCGCTGGCTTGCGACGTGCGCAATCGGGAGGAGATTGATCGCGTTGTGGGCCTAACGCTTCATTACTTTGACCGAATCGATGTGTGGGTGAATAACGCGGGAGTGGGGATTCGAGACTCGGTTGCTGACATGGAGATGCAAGCGTGCCGCGAGTTGTTTGAGACCAATTTCTTTGGCGCGGTGGCTTGCCTGCAGGCCGTAGTCCCAGCGATGCGCCAGGCCGGCGGCGGAACAATCATCAATATTTCGAGCGTGGCCGGACATGTGCCGGTGCCGTTTATGACGCCGTATTCGGCGACCAAGTTTGCGCTGAATGCGATCGGCAAGGGTGCACGGTTGGAATTGAAACGGGACAACATCAATGTGCTGACGGTTTGTCCTGGCTACATTCAAACCGAATTCGGGTCACACATGGTCGCGGCTAAGCGAGGCAATGTGCGTCCGCAATCAATGAAAGGGATTACGGCGGAGCGCGTGGCGCGTGCGACTTATGAAGGGTATCGGAAGAGGAAGCGCGAAGTGATTGTGCCCTGGACGATGATTCCGGTGGTAAAGCTGTATCAGCTGCTGCCCGGGCTGGTGGAGTGGGGCATGGGGAGGGCGATCAAGTAGTGCAAAAGCCATGTTTCAAGGTTGCAAGGTTTCAAGGATGGCGTGTTCGGGCGTCGGGGTGATGCCCATTTCCCCCCAATTCTGGTTTCACCAAACTTTCACCGGAAAAATGCTGGATTGGCTGGAAGAGCCGGGCTAGCATACTTGAATTACAGGAGGACCGCCGTGAAACGTTCCCTGCTCGCAATAGTTTTGTGTTCCGCTTTCTGCTCGACTGTTCTGGCGCAGCAAATCGACAATACGCCAGCTACCAAGGAAGATGTTCAGAAGTATTTCGACGCGATGCATTCTCGGGACATGCTGGACAAGGCGATGGACGCCATGCTGAGGCCGATGCATCAGCTCATGCACGAAGAATACCTCAAGAACAAAGACAAGCTGCCCGAGGATTTTGAAGAGCGCATGAACAAGAGAACGGACGACATGGTCCGAAACATGCCGTGGGACGAGATGATGCAGGCCATGATGCCCGCCTACCAAAAACATCTCACCAAAGGGGATATCTCTGCCCTCGTGGCCTTCTATTCTTCCCCGACGGGACAAAAACTGCAGCGGGAATTGCCAGCGATAATGGCCGAATCGATGCAGTCCATGATGCCGATCATGCGCAAGTACACCGAAGGGATGCAGAGTCAATTGCAGCAGGAGACGGCAGAGCTGTTAAAGCAGTCGGAGAAGAAATCGGGAGAGGCGACGAAGAACTAGGGAAGTTTCGAAGATTTCGGCGGGCGGGGCAGGAATGCCGCCCTTCATTTTGTGTGTTTTGTCTATTTTAAGGACTTTGCGTAAAGAAAAGTAAATCCGGCTACCCTTTGGCTCATGGGCGCATCGAAAAGGGTAGGCAGAACTGCAGTCTTCCACCCCCTTTCGAAAGAGCTGACGCACGGCGGCTCTTGGGGGTGGGGGCTGCCGTTAAATCCTTTCCGCGGCGATTTTCGCTAGAATGCCGATATGAGATTTTCTTTCCGACCTGCCCGGCTGCTCCGTTCGAGTCCGTTATTTCCAGCGTTGTTGGTCCTAGTGTTGCCAGCTATTGTTTGGCTGGCGTTCGTGTGCCCTCAGCCGGCACGCGCGCAGGAAGGGCCGCTCGACAAGTCGCTGCCAAAGGGCATTACGGTCGAAGAGATCGTTAAGAAATTCGCCGCGAAGGAGAAAGAATTTAAGGAGGCGCGCGACCAGTACACGTTTCGGCAGGACGTGAAGGTGATGACGCTCGACGGCGACACACCGGATGGTAACTATCAGCAGGTGTTTGACGTTGCGTTCGACGACCAGGGGCGCAAGATCAAGAACGTGGTGTTTGCGCCACAACCGACGCTGCAACGGATTCAGATGACGGAGGAGGACATTGACGACATCGAGAACCGGCTGCCGTTTGTGCTGACGTCGGATGAAGTTGGGGAGTACGACGTACTGTATGTGGGTCAGCAAAAGCAGGATGAGTTGAACACCTACGTTTTCGATATCGCGCCCAAACAGATCGTCGGGAAGAAGCGCTATTTCCAGGNNNACCTGGCGCGAGCAGATTGACGGGCAATACTGGTTCCCGACCTATACGCGGGCGGAAGACACACTGAAGTTCAGCCTGGGCGACATCAAGATTCGCGAAATTATCAAGTACACGAACTACAAGCGGTTCGGAGCGAAGTCGAAAATCACGTACGAAGGTCAGGAAGTAAAGAAGGGCACCGAGCAGCCGGCACCGGAGCAGAAGCCGGCGGAACCGCCAAAACCGCAGTAGAGCCAGGTT
>PLHN01000100.1 GCA_003139975.1 Acidobacteriaceae bacterium | reverse complement strand
ATGAACCGGCTCGGCATGATGGTCGATATCTCGCACGTCGCCGACAAGACGTTTTACGACGCTATAGCTGTCAGCAAAGCGCCCGTAATCGCGTCACATTCTTCCGCGCGGGCTTTGACCAATCATCCGCGCAACATGACCGACGACATGCTGCGCGCCGTGGCCAAAAATGGGGGCGTCGTTCAGGTCAACTTCTACAACGCCTTCGTTGACGAGAACTACCGCAAAGCTGCCGAAGCCCAGACTAAGGAGCGAGATGCCGCGGTGAAGACCTATACCGACAAACTCAAGGCCGAAGGCAAAACGCCGACCTATCTCGATTCCGAGCGCATCGAGCGCGAGTGGGCCGCCAAGATTCCTCGCCCACCTCTCAGCTCGCTCATCGATCACATTGATCACATCGCGGAAGTGGCGGGAGTGGACCACGTGGGCCTTGGGTCCGACTTCGACGGTGTGAGCGGGGCCACACCAGAAGGAATCGACTCCGCGGCCGATCTGCCGAAGATTACGCAGGCCCTTCTCGACCGCGGCTATAGCGCCGACGATATTCGGAAAATTCTGGGCGGCAACATTCTGCGCGTGCTGGGCGAGGCCGAGCGCGTGAGCCGGGAAATGCAGGCGAAGTAGGCGGCATCGTGTCGTACAATTAGTAGTTTGCCAAGACACTCTACAGGAGCATCCATGCGAACTCTTCTTTCTGTGCTCGTTCTGATTGCTGCCACTTGCACGCTCAGTGCTGCTCAAGGGGCATCCGCGAGTGACCCTGTCGCTATCATCCACACCACGGCCGGCGATCTGCACTGCACGCTGTTTCCCAAGATAGCGCCCATCGGCGTCGAAAACTTCATCGGCCTGGCCGACGGCACCAAGGATTGGTCCAGCCCGGTCACTCACGCTAAGAAGCATGGCGTGCCTCTCTATGACGGCACGATCTTCCATCGCGTGATCCCCGAATTCATGATTCAGGGTGGAGACCCCGCCGGCAACGGAACGGGCGATCCCGGCTACAAATTCAAGAATGAGACTTCTGGCAGCGTCGGCTTCGATCGCCCAGGGCGCCTTGCTTATGCAAACGCCGGACCTGGCACCAACGGCTCGCAGTTCTTCATAACTGAAGTTCCCTACCCCAGCCTCAACGGCGGCTACACGATTTTTGGTCAATGTGACGATGCCGCTGTCGCGCTGGTCAAGAAGATTGCCCGCATGCCGCGGGGTGCCAATGACATGCCCAACAGCCCGGTCAAAATCACGCACATCGAAATCCATAAGGCCGGCGCGAAAGCCGATAAACCAGCGGCGGGCAAGCCGACAGCAGCCAAGCCGGGAGCGTAAAGAAGCCGGCGAAGCGAGCGGATACTTATATCAATTCGAAGGAAATCTATGACCCGGACACCTGGCACCTACGCCCTGTTTGAAACCAGTGAAGGCACGATCGTCTGTCGCCTGTTTGAAAAGGACGCGCCCAAAACCGTCGTCAACTTCGTCGAACTCGCCGAAGGCAAGCGCGAATGGACTCATCCGACGACGCGCAAGAAAACGAAAGACCCTCTCTATCACGGAACCATCTTCCATCGCGTTATTCCGGACTTCATGATTCAAGGCGGAGACCCGATGGGCACGGGCTTTGGCGGCCCGGGCTATCAATTTGAGGACGAAACCAAGGGTTCGCCGCATCGCTTCGACAAAGCCGGTAAGCTCGCCATGGCCAATTCCGGACCGAATACGAATGGCTCACAATTCTTCATCACCGTAGCCAACACGGACTGGCTCACGGGCAAGCACACCATCTTCGGCGAAGTCGTGGAGGGCTACGAGATTGTAGAGAAAATCTCGAAAGCACCCAAGAATCGCCAGGACCGACCGAACAAGGACGTAGTGGTGAAATCTGTAAAAATTGAACGCTAACAGTGGGCAAGAAGACTGACGGCGCGGCCAAGCCGTTTGAGGCTCTGGATCATCTGTTTACAGTCCCCTAGCGGTACCCTACAATGTATTAGCGGCCTTCGAAGAGCCCCCCGGGCGCTCTCTGGGCAAGTGTTGAGGAGTTGCGAATCCTCCTTCACTATCCGGCTGATTCCCGCGCGTCTCATGGAAACGGGAAAAGGAATCTAAAATCGGGTAACGGCCCGAACGGAGTTTTGTTGTCATGACAATTTTGATCACCATTGTTCACGTAATCGTCTGCCTTTTCCTGATCGCCGTGGTGTTGCTGCAGAGCGGCAAGAGCGGCGACCTAGCCGCTGCTTTCGGCGGCCAAGGTAGTCAGACCGCGTTTGGTCCGCGGGGAGCGGCCTCGGTTCTCTCTCGCGCCACCACCTGGTCGGCGGTCATTTNNCGGCGGACAAGGCAGCCAAACGGCCTTTGGGCCCCGGGGAGCGGCCTCGGCGCTCTCCCGGGCAACGACGTGGTCGGCCATTATTTTCATGATCACATCGATCACTCTTTCGATTTACGCTTCGCGCCGAACCGGCATTTCGTCGGTGCTTTCGGGCGTAAAGCCGTCGCAGACAAATTCCCAGCAGAAGCCGGCTATTCCTTCATCCGTGCCTCAGAATCAAGCACCGACGCAGAAGTAAGCTCCCAGTTTAGATCTCACCTTTTGACCAAGTCGAACACGAGAGATGTACGCAGAATGACGATGGCATACCGCATTAGGTGAAGCAGGATCGACCGCGACGGTTCCCGGAGTTGAAACGATGACACTCGTCTCAAACCGTCACTGCCCACGCGGTTGCACGACCAGTTCGTAAAAAAAACGGCCACCACGCTGGAAACCGCAAAAGAACAAATCCTCAGCTCTAAAAGAGCAAATTCGCAGAGCTCACGATGTCAGAACCAAATCCAGACTTTCGGCCCGTCGCTTGTGTGTGACTCACTATTAACAACGCGAGATTAGTGTTCTATGCTTTGCTGTATTGAGGCTCCCGCCTGATTCTTGTGCGGATTCTTCCGCCAGCACCTTGCTGGATAGGTCGTTAATTGAGGAATTGCCCCTCAACGGACGAAAATATACCGATTTACCAGCTACGACGGCGACACTGGCCTGGTGAGCATCGCCGGACAACAAGGCGGTGAAGCCTCGGACTACGCCCGCAACCAGCTCCGGCGCCTGGCGCCGCGTTTCGGATTTGCATGGCACGCATCGAAAACTGTCGTCCGTCGTGGCCTTGAAAAGGTCGACACCAACATGAACGGCCTGAACTATCGCAACGCCGAAGTCTCCAACGGACTGCTGTCCCATCAGTTCTCGGTAAGCGCCGGCTTCAATCCGGCTTGCCACCAAACCAACAAGTCCCCTCGCTCGACCCAGCGACAGGGACTGTCCACGGGCCAACGTGTCCGGCTATACTCCCCGCCAATTCCCCCCTGTGTAGCGTCGGGGACATTTCCCTTATTTCTCCGCAGTTACGGGTGCCTTACATTCTGCAGGCGAGCTTGCAGGTTCTGCGCGAGATTTTATTTCGCCAGTGCGAACCATAGGCGCTTCGAACACGCGACTTCACTCCGAAGACTTCCCCTTCTCAAAACTGAACTGCTTATCGAGCTTATCGTACGGCTTACCGTCGACCTCGACATACGGGTAGACGAAGTAGTTAAGCGCTGGACCGTCCTGCCTGGGAGAAAGTGCGATGTCGCGGCCGGTGGATAACTGCACGCGATTGGCGTCAACGCTGCCGAAGAAATAATCTTCTTTCTCCTTCGCTTTCCACGCCTCTGAAATGTCAACGGGGATCCAGCCGGTCTTGCGCGCATAAAACTCAGCCCAGCAGTGATAACCGGCGATATCTCCTTTGTCCTTGTCTTCTGGCAGAGGAAAACCGATGTCGAAGCGGGCCGGAATCCTGTCAGCCCGCAGCAGGCCGATGAACGGCGAATGGAAGTCGGTACAGTTGCCCCGTTTGGAGTCGCAGGCCCACACCGCGTCCCCGCGTCCCCAGCCTGAGCCCGTCTTGTCGTAGCGCATATTCGTGAAGAAGTAGTCATAGGCAGCCTTGGCTTTTGCGACCGTGCCGCTTTGGGATCCGGTGACCTCGAGCGCCAGCTCCTTGATCTTCCCGTCGGTAGGAATCAGACTGTCCGGCGCAATCAATCGGCTCATCGACGCGGAGACAACGCTAGGCTTCTGATCTGCTCGCTTGAGATGGGCGTAATCGCCCCGCGAGTATTCGCGGCGCGTGACCCTGTACTCGAGCGTGAACTCTGCTTTGCCTGCGGCAGAATTCTGGATCTCGGCATACATCATCCGATTGCCGTACTCGGGCTCCTGCGTCATTTGCGTTTTAACCGGAGCCTTAACCGCCAGAACGTGCACCGTCTGATGCTGGTCAGTCTGCGGTATCGGAACCCAGACGCGCACTCGCTTCGCTCCGGAGGGAATATCCTTCACGGTGAAGCTGTATGTGAAGCGGAAGGTGCGAGAGGGCGGGCTGAATTTCTGGGCATTCGAACTGGCCTGGGCGGCCAACTGACATGCCGGAAAGAAGAGCAGCAGCAACGACGAGAGAACTCGCAGCCTCATGGAGACACTCCTTACTCAGCGGACATGAATTGGGGGGCAGCGGGAAGCAAGTTCGTCAACAACGCAGCGTCCCCATGTTGGAGCGCGAGCTTGTCCGCAACTCCTNNGCTTCCTGGACCGTGCCTCTGGCTATATCCAGCATCGCGGGAGAGGAATCCAGAAGCGTAACGCGGCCGCTCCCGTGCCGCACCCGACATCCAGTGCATGCAACGAGTCGTCGACCTGGGGCATGCCAATAAAATCCTGCAGATTGGCAAAGGCCAAATCGGAGTGCAATCGACCCTCGGGGGTCTCAAGATAGGCAGCATACTTGTTCGCGTCGCCCCGGAAGCGTTCGTTGTCTGTACGGGCAGACATGTTCAAGCGNNTCAAACCGTGGATTCGAAACTTCGCCAATGCCCACCGCCCTTAATGCGATCATGATCCAACAGGTTCTTGTGATGTTCCTCACAGCCATTTGTGATACAAAGCACAGCCATTAAGTTTACTTCTACTTGACAATCACGCACATTCGGCTGGGGCATACAAGCCTTTGTTATCTCAATTTACCGAGGAGATGCTGCATGTGCAAACGGAATGCTGGGGTCTTGTTCTCAAGCTCAGGCTTTCTGCTCGCTGCCTCGAATACGCACACTCCTCCGGCATTCTCGCGCCCATATGGCACGCAGTGCACGATCTGCCACCTCAGATTGATGAAGTCCACTGATTTTAGCAAAGCCTTTAAGGGCGCCGGCCCGGCTGGGGTGCCGGAACGGTGGCGAGTGTCTGACATTGTGCCCACATAACAAAGAAACTGGAGACAAAAAAGGAGATTCCAGATGAAAAAAGTGAACTCTCTCTTGCATATCGCAGTGCCTGCCCTGGTTGTGCTCCTGTTTGGCACACTGAATCCGCGCAGCGCATTGGCGGTTCCAAGCTATGCGCGGCAGACGGGCTTGGCATGCAGCGGCTGCCACTACGCGCCTCCGGAACTCAACCCTGCCGGACGGAAGTTCAAGCTACTCGGTTACGTTGATCGAGGGGACGATACGAAAACCGTCAAGTCGGATTCGGGGAAAGCGCACGCTGCTCTGGATCTTCTGGCTTCGCTTCCTCTTTCCGTCATGCTTGAGACCTCATTCACGGCAACCAAGTCGCCAGTGCCGAGCGTGTCCACCAATCCAACGCCTCCGCCGACGTATTTGCTAACGCCGACCCAGAATGGCAATTTCGAGTTTCCTCAGGATATTTCGCTCTTCCTTGCGGGGGCATGGACGAGCAACGTGGGCAGTTTTCTTCAGCTGACCTACGATGCCCAAGGTGACCATTTCAGCATGGATAACACAGATATTCGCTATGCGAACAAGACGAAGCTAGGTGGTCGGGAACTGGTTTACGGTTTGGACCTGAACAACAATCCAACCGTAGAGGACCTCTGGAATACAACGCCGGCATGGGGATACCCGTGGATCGCCAGCGACGTTGCACCGACTCCGACCGCTGCTGCCATCATTAATGGCTCCTTGGCTCAGGACGTCGCGGGAATCGGCGGCTATGCCANNATCATCTCTATCTGGACCTGGCGCTTTATCGCTCCGAACACGTGGGAGGGCCGCAGCCGAATCCGGGAACTGGATTTTCATACAACATCGTTGGGGTTGCACCCTACTGGCGGCTTGCCTGGCAGCAACTGACAGGGAATACGCAGTATGAAATAGGCGCGTATGGAATGCACCTGCGGAACAGCCCCAACACGATCCCCGCCGGTGGGACATCTGACATCTATGACGATTACACAGATTTTGCCTTCGACACTCAGATTGACCGCACCTTGTTCAGGAAGGACGTGCTTTCGTTCCGAGGCACGTATATCCGGGAAAATTCCAACTTGGCAGCCAGCGCCTTTATGAGCGCGGCATCGCCGGGCGGGCACCATCTGAATACTGTTCAAACCAATGTCGAGTTTCATTACGGCAATCGCCTAACGGGCACGTTTGGCTGGTTCAATGTAAATGGGACGGTCGACACGAACTTGTATGCAGCGAGTCCGGTCACCGGCAGCGCCAATGGCGACCCCAGAAGCGCAGGTGTGCTCGCGAACGTGTCATACTGGCCATGGCAAAATCTTCAACTCGGCGCCCAATATACGGCGTATACGCGCTTTAATGGCGGCTCTACCAACTACGATGGTTCGCTTCGCAACGCGAGCGCGAACAATACTGTTTATCTGGATGCAAAATTCATTTTCTGACGCACATTAGCAAAGTATCAAGTACAAGACCAACAAGGAGAACAACGCAATGAGGTACAAGACATTCGTTTTGGCAGTCATGACCGTCGGGTTGTGCATCGGTGCGTGGGCGGGAACGATCAGCGGGAAAGTGTCGGGCATGAAAGGCGAATCCGTTGTTTACGTCGACACGATTTCCGGCAAGACTTTCCCCGCGCCTTCCGAGCATCTGGTGATGGATCAAAAGGGCTTGCTGTTCCAGCCGCACATTATGGCCGTGCAGGTGGGAACGACGGTCGATTTTTTGAACAGCGACAAGGTCGCGCACAACGTATTCTGGCCTAACATAATGCAGGGTGGGAAGAAACTCCCTGGCAAAAATCTGGGGACCTGGCCGACAGGCGAGAAGCGTCCTTACAAATTTGACCAGGCCGGCGTGGCGGCACTGCTGTGCAACGTGCATCCGGAAATGGCCGGATACGTTGTTGTGTCGCCGACGCCGTACTTCGCAAAAACCGACGCGAATGGCGAGTACAAGATCGAGAACGTTCCTGATGGCGCATACACAGTTGTCGCTTGGCATGAAGGCGCGAAGAACGCGTCCAAGGCCGTGACCGTTGCGGGCGACACCAAGGCTGATTTCACGGTTAGCAAATAACAGTCAGCAATTAGCGGAAGCGGGAGGGACGACGGCTCCGTGGTCCCCTCCTCTTCCCAGACCAACGTTTTCAAGGCGAGTAGTTGAAGAGTCCATGCTGAAGCGCTTCCTAGAAAAGCGGGTGGATGAGGACTGGCTGCATACCAACTTCCCCTGCATGATGNNACCGTAACCGCGTGGCATGAAGGAGCCAAGAACCAGTCCAAGCCGGTCGTTGTAGCGGGCGGTGGCAAAGCAGACTTCACGCTGAGCAAATAGGAAAACAGGGAGCGGGCGGCCACGTCCGTTCCCCGCCATCTTCGAGTAGAATGCTTTCCACTAAACCGACACACTGGGGATTGCCATCTTGCTGAAGCGCTTCAAAGACAAAAAAGTGGACAGGGATTGGTTGAATACCAACTTCCCCTGCATGATGGCCTGCCCGGCGCATACTAACGCCGGGCGGTACGTCGGACTCATCGCCGAAGGGCGGTTTGAGGAAGCCTACAAATACGCGCGGGGGCCCAATCCGCTGGCCAGTATTTGCGGGCGCGTCTGCGCCCATCCCTGCGAAACCGCCTGCCGGCGCGGGGCGATTGACAAGCCCATCTCCATACGCGCGCTGAAGCGCTTTCTCACTGAACGCTATGGCCCCGAATCCAAGCACCCCATTGACGTAAACGCGGGCGCAATCAAGGGAAAGCTGCCATTCAAAGTTGCGGTGGTCGGCGGCGGTCCTGTCGGCCTTTCCGCCGCGCACGACCTCGCGCTCATGGGATATTCGGTCACCATTTTCGAGGCGGCCCCGGTGGCGGGCGGAATGCTTTACCTCGGTATTCCGGAATACCGTTTGCCACGCGACGTGGTGGAAGCGCAGGTGCGCGAAATTCTCGCGACCGGCGACATTACGCTGAAGCTCAATCACAAAGCCGGGCGCGACTTTCAGGTTGCGGACCTGCGGCGCCAGGGATTCGACGTGGTTCTGCTGGCGATCGGCGCGCACCGCAGCCGCGACCTCACCATCCCCGGCGTGGATCTAGACGGCGTATACCGCGGCGTGGATTTCCTGCTCAACGTCAATCTCGGATACAAGTTCACCATTGGCCGCAACGTACTGGTCATCGGCGGCGGCAATGTCGCCATGGACGTGGCGCGCTCGGCGGCTCGCGAGGTCCTGCGCCAGCACGCCCAGGGGATCGAAGAACACGAGCCTTCCGAAGAGAACGTAGCCGCCGTGGCCACCAAGGAAATGGTGGACATCTCACTCTCTGCGTTGCGCATGGGCGCGCAGAAAGTGAACGTCGTCTGCCTGGAAAAACGCGAGGAGATGCCGGCGGCACTCGAAGAGATCGAAGAAGCCGAGACCGAAGGCGTTACTCTGCATTCGGGGTTCGGGCCCAAACGGTTCATCGGTGAGGATGGCAAAGTCACGGCACTCGAAGTCCTCAAGACGAAGTCCGTGTTCGATGAGAACCGGCGCTTCAACCCCACCTTCGTCGAAAACAGCGAAACCCAGATCGAGTGCGACACGGTCATCATGGCCATCGGCCAGGCTGCGGATCTGGATTTCCTGCGTCCCGACGATGGCGTGCAAGTCTCTCCGCGCGGCCTGATCAATGTGAATCCATATTCCCTGATGACTTCCGCGCCGGGAATTTTCGCCGGCGGCGATTGCGTGTTTGGACCCCGCCTCATCATCGACAGCGTCGGCGACGGCAAGCGCGCCGCAATCGGAATTGACGAATATTTGCGCGGCACCAAGCATCCCGAGCCCATCATCGAAGTCACCGATCTGAAACGTCACAGTATGCCGCTGGACTTCATGGACCTGGTGCGGCAGCCGATCCCGATGCTGCCGCTGGATCGCCGCACTGGCATGACCGAGGTCGAGGAATGCTATGACGAAGAGACTGCGGTCACCGAGGCGAAGCGCTGCCTGCACTGCTGGGTCAACACGATTTTCGAAGGTTATGCCGACGACGGCTCGTTGTGCATTTTGTGCGGCGGCTGTGTGGATGTTTGCCCGGAGAACTGCCTCGAACTGGTGACGCTGAACCGGGTGGAGTTCGACTCCGATACCCTCGGCCATCTCTCGGTAAACCGCGACTTGTATGCGGCGGAACTGACTGACATTTCGCCCGAAGAACTGAATGCGGGCGTCGGCTCGGTGATGATCAAGGATGAGACACGCTGCATCCGTTGCGGCTTGTGCGCGGCGCGTTGCCCAGTGAACACGATCACGATGGAGT
>PLHN01000047.1 GCA_003139975.1 Acidobacteriaceae bacterium | reverse complement strand
AGTCGATGTCGATGCCGTCGCGGTTCGTATCGATCGTCAAGCCGTCGATAACGACGTTGTCGGTGCCTGTCAGCAGGATGGCGAAGTGTCCGCCCATCAGTATGGAAAAATCGCGCAGCAAAACGTTACGGCAGTTCTTTAGCGCAATGGTCTTGTTGGCGACGCCGGGGTTTTCAGCAAGCGGCAACTCGTCAGGTTCGCCGCGGCTGAGCCCCTTACCCCAGATCAGCCCGGGGCCGTCGATCGAGACGTTCTCCAGTCCATCGCCATAGAGGAGGCTGTTGGGCCAATGATTATGGCCGAAGTCCTGATATTCCTCCCATGGTTGGGACGGTCCCGCCTGATCGTAGCCGCCAGTCATCGTCCCCGTCTTAGGCACTTCTGCTGCAATGATCGTCGCGCCTGCACTCAGATGAAGCGATACNNGCAGGCATATTCGCCGGCGGGAAAACATACGGTGCCTCCACACGCACTGGATGCTGCTGCGATAGCTCTGTTCACCGCGGGCGTATCGATGCTCCTGCCGTCGCCGACTGCGCCAAAGGCTCGTACATCGAAGACACCGGTAATCCGTGCATCGCCGCGCGGAAATTGCGGAGCCGCTGCCTGCGCATCTATGACATTGGGCAAGAGCACAGAAAGCGCTCCGGTGGAGGTGCGGCGAAGAAAGTCTCTGCGTATCATGAACACTCCTCAGCGTATTGAGATAGCAAGTGCGTTTTCGCCTCTAGATCTTCCGGCTTTCGAAGCTACCGCGAATTGCGAAGAACGCCCTCACAGGACGGTAGCCACTGTCGAATGGCAACGAGCGCTGCGGACGATTGAGATGCTTACGATGATCCCTGGGAGGATCATTCAGCCACGTGCGGCGGTCGCTGACTCCCCAGGTCAGAATCAGCTTTATCGCCGGATTGGCAAGTGCGACGTCCAGGAATTGGCGGTAGGTCTCGGCGACCACATAGTCCCTTCGTTGCACATCATCGGGCAGATCGTCGTCATACACATCCATTTCGGTCAGATAGACCTCGAGACCAATCGCGCGCACGCTCTCGATGTAATCCGCGAGCCCTTTGCCAACGGTATACGGCGAGCCGGCATTGATGTGCGCCTGAATGCCGACTGCATCCAGCGGTATGTTTCGCTCACGTAAACGGCGCAGCAGGGCCAGAATGAGCGTCCGCCGTTCCGCGTCTTCTTCGCTGTCGTATTCCACAGCATAATCGTTGTAGGTCAGCTTCGCATGGGGGTCGGCCTCGCGTGCAGCGCGAAACGCAAGCTCGATATAGGCGGGCCCAATCGCGTCGTACCAAAACGATTTGCGCAAACCATTCAACTGCCCATCCTTGGGTTCAATGGCTTCATTCACCACGTCCCAAGAGTGCACACGCCCNNCAACTGCCCCGCATCTCGTTTGCCCGCGCTCCCCTGCAGCCAGTCCGGCAGGGAGTTGCCCCAGACGAGCGTGTGCCCTCGCACCAGCATGCGGTGCTTCGCGGCGAAGTCGAAAAGCGCATCGCTCGCAGCGAAGTCGAAGCGATCCTCGGCGGGCCGCAACGCCCGCCATTTCAGCTCGCCTTCAGGCACCAGAATGGCGTACTGCTCTGCGACGAGCTCCTGAAGAGCAGGATCGCTCTGAAGTGCGCGGACCTGAATGGCCGCGCCGGCGATTAGACCGTGGTTTTGAGCGTGCTTCTTGAGGGAGCGCGGCCCTCCTACTGCCTTGGCTTCCCGCGGCAGCTCAGTGGGGATCGGACCGAAATCGTAATGCGAAAGTGCCTGCGGATGCGGTGCGCTGTTTACCGTCATCTCATCCGCGGCGCTCGCCGGAGCTTTGTTCGAAGTTTGCGCCGACTGCTGCGCCGAAGCGACAAGCACGCCACCGCT
Source organism: Acidobacteriaceae bacterium (assembly GCA_003139975.1). Lineage (GTDB taxonomy): Bacteria > Acidobacteriota > Terriglobia > Terriglobales > Acidobacteriaceae > Acidiflorens. The sequence continues at coordinate 956 of PLHN01000047.1, read as the reverse complement.
GCGGGAGATCGCCCAAGCCGCACCGGCCTGTAGAGTTTGCATCAGGATCTTGCGTCTCGTCGGCATAAGACCTCACGAAAGGTTGAGGCCAGCGGCAATGTAACTGCCGCCCGCTTTAAGTATTATTCGCCCATGCCAAGTAGCTTTCCTGAGATTCCTTCTCTGGTTCCACGATGAACCGCAGATGCTTCGCATAAAATGCGCCCTCGTTGACTCTGCGCCTATAATGTTCGCGTACGGATGCTTCCGAAAGTACGTTCCCATTTGGATCTGTGCTATTCATTATCCAGCACGGACGCGGGGTCAGCGCGGCGCTGATATCTGCAAGATCGAACCTTCTTAAAATGCCCGGAACAAACCACGACAGTTTTATTGAATACTCATAGGACTCGACAAGTGAAGCGTAGCTCACTAGCGTCCGATCGAGAAGAATAGATCGTACACGTTTATCTAGGAATCCGGCCATTTGTGCAGCTAGCCCAACATCTCCTCGACCAAGAATCCGGATTTGAGATAAATCCACGTCCTGGCGGCTGGCTAAGTAATCGATAGTGCGTAAGACATCCCACACCCTTTGTCCGACAACGGGCAACCCCAGAGCCAAGCTCACCCATGCGAATCTGTCATCCAAAGGATCGCGATTATCATAATAGTTAGGCCCTCCCCTTGGCATTCGAGGAGCTGTCCTACCGAGACCACGGAGAGTGATCGTACAAATCGCATAACCTGCAGCAAGCAATTGGCACATTGAACCCGGCTCATCAACAACTCCTTCTCCATTATCATCTGCAAGGTAAAGAATAGTCGGGTGCTGTGTGCCACTGGATGAAGGCTTTGCGAACCAGCCCAGAACACGTATCCCCGGTTCCGATTGGAATTGAATCTCATCGATCGAAACGTTCTTGCAACGATTCGACGAAAGCACCTTAGATTCAAGCGGTAGCCTCTCATGAGGC
>PLHN01000410.1 GCA_003139975.1 Acidobacteriaceae bacterium | reverse complement strand
CTCGACGCAGCGATGGCGATAGATGCGTTCTTCGGGAGCGGCAAATTTGATGATCGCATCGACGTCGAGCACCTGCTTTTTCTTGACCATGCCGTCGATGGTTACCGTCCAGGGGCGCGGCTTGAAATCCTTCGCCAGGGAGGCGGGCTCATATTTGTCGGTGGAGAATTCGTAGAAATTGTTGTAGTTGGTGACGTCTTTGTAGGGAGTTTCTTTTTCCGTGGTGCTGAAGGAACTTTTCTGGAGGCCGTCGATTTTGGCGTTGGCCTGAACGATGAGCGAGGGCTCGGCAAGATCGCGGAAAGCCACACCGGCTGCGGCCGCGGCACCGGCGAGCGCAGCGCCGGCCAGAAATCTGCGGCGGTTGAGATACGTCTGCCGGGGAGTAATCTCGGAAGACGGTATGTCAGCTGGCTTTTTGATCAACATGAATCCCCACAACTAACATTATCCCCACAACTATTATTTACTACGCGTGGCAGGAGAACGCGGATGTGGAACCCACTCCTTCGCTACAGTATAGGACGCGGAGGGCGCGGAAAAGTTGCACACAGCGGGTTGGAGGCGTTTGGCTGCTTGGTGGCCGGCTGGTAGGCTTTAGAGTCGTCTTAGTTTGGGCGCCCGAAGGCACATGGGGAAATCCAGGAAAACAGCACACCGGCCGAAACAACAAGCGGAAGCGGCAAAGCGGACGAATGGGAAGTATTACGCCTACGCATTGTTGTTGCTGGTGCTCGTCTTCTTTGCGGCGATCCGGTTCCGGCTGCGGACGATGCCGCTGGAGCGCGACGAAGGCGAGTATGCGTACTCCGGGCAGTTGATGCTGCAAGGCATTCCTCCCTACAAACTGGCCTACACCATGAAGCTGCCCGGCACGGAGGCGGCATATGCGGCGATCATGGCAGTTTTCGGACAGACTCCTGCCGGCATCCATCTCGGGCTGATTCTGGTTAACGCGGCGACGATCGTTCTGATTTACCTGCTGGCGGCGCGGTTGTCGGGGCGAATGGGGGGCGTGGTGGCGGCTGCTTCTTACGCGGCTCTTTCCACCAGTTTTTCGGTGCTGGGCGTGCCGGCGCACGCATCGCATTTTGTCGTGTTTTTTGCGGTGGCGGGGATCCTGGTTTTGCTGAAAGCCATGAAGACCGGGAGACTGTGGCAGCTTTTTGCCAGTGGTTTCTTGCTGGGACTGGCATTTCTCATGAAGCAACCCGGCATCGCCTTCGGTGTGTTCGGCGGACTATATCTCCTCAGGTGTGAGTGGAAGCGGCCAATTGAGTGGAAAAGCTTGTTATCTAAACTTGGCTGCTATGGTGCGGGCGTGGTGCTGCCGTTCGTCCTGACCTGCCTGGTTCTTCTTGCCGCGGGCGTCTTCAGGAATTTCTGGTTTTGGGTTTTCACCTACGCGGGACAATACACATCCGAGAACAGTCCTGCTCTCGGATTAGCTGCATTCATCCAGACCTTCCCGGCGGTAGTGGGCCCTGCCGTCTGGGTATGGCTCCTTGCGGGCGTGGGACTCACGGCGTTGTGGTGGCACCCGGAGAGCCGCCGCCATGCCACTGTGATCGGCGGCCTATTGTTTTTTTCGTTTTTGGCAGTGTGTCCGGGGTTTTTCTTCCGCGAACATTACTTTATTCTGATGCTGCCGGCAGTTGCGTTGCTGGCGGGCATCGCGGTGCATGCGACAACGGAAGAGCTGTCTGGCAAGGGTGGAATGGCCCTGGCCGCAATTCCCGCTCTCGTGTTTTCGGCGGCGTTGGGATATGCGGTGTTTGAGCAGCGGGCATTCCTGCTGGAAAAGGACCCGGTGGTGGTTTGCGAGGAACGGTACAGTACGAACCCTTTTCCGGAAGCTGTGGTGGTTGCGCAGTATCTGGATGAGCACACGGCCGCGGATGAGCCGGTCGCGGTGCTGGGTTCGGAGCCGGAGATTTACTTTTATGCCAAGCGGCATTCCGCGACCGGGTTCATCTATGTTTACGGGCTGATGGAAAAGCAGAAGTATTCTCTGGAGATGCAGAAGAAGATGATCGGCGAGGTCGACTCGGCTCGCCCACAATATCTGGTCATCGTGAAGAACCGCCTCTCCTGGTTGTCGAAGGAGGGCTCACCGGAAGCGTTGTCGATGGCCGCGTGGATCCAGAGCCTGCTCGGTGGCTATGAACTGGTGGGCATCGCGGAGAGGGTTGGCAAACACACAGAGTATCGCTGGGACGACGAAGCAAGAGCTTATCGGCCGCACTCGCAGAATATTGTGGGGGTGTTCAAGAGAAAGAGCTGAGATGGGTGAGGCAGGTGCGACTTGCCGGGCGAGTTTGCTTCCGACTCCGGGCGCGAACCTGGGAGATCTGCATCGAGAAAGAAGCAGAAAATCCATCCCCGTTATGCGCTACGTGATTTTTGTCACCCTTCAATATGACGCTAGCGATTTCTTTTTGACGCTGAGGTGTTTAACCCGCCTAGCCTTGTTCTTGTCCTTCCCGCGAATAGTTGGTCGATGTTAAGCGGGAGTAAGCGTCTAGTGGTTTTTCTTCCAGCTTGTGAGAGCAAAGAAGTTATTGGGGCTTGAAAACACAACCCGCCGGATTTGGAATTCGGTGATGGTGATGAATACCATCAGGCATGCGAGGACCGCAGCAGGAGAGACCCACTTGCGGATCGGTGCCAGCAGAAATTCCATTCCACTCACAAAAATCAGGACAAAAGGCAGCAGGGCGCCAGAAATAATCCGTCCGGAAAGGAAAAATGGGTTTGCCCGTGACGGATACATGCAGTTGTGGAAATCGAATGGAAGCGAGATCGCAGCCATAAACAGAACCGAACCAAGGACCATGAAAAGCGCCTGCAATTCCGCCCATCGTTGGGTTGCCGTGCTGCTCTCCCATTCGCGAACAAAGCGCACGCTGAAAACTACGATCATCACTCCCGAAGAAGCAATATAGAACCAATCGGCAACCGGCCAACGCATCGGTTTCATATGCCAGACATACTCGCCACGCCAGAAAGTCGGCACCAGGCCCACCAGAAAATAAGAAAGCCCGTGAAAGGAAAACAATGGATGGTGAAACAGTTCATGCAGCGGCTTCATCGTCCAGCCCAGGTACTCTATTTTTGCCCGCGATCCGGTCAGGTCACCCATGACTGAGTAATTGCGAAGCATCCAGATAGATGGAAGTGCCACGGAAGCAAAAACGGCGCCCACGGCAGTCCCAGCGTTGGTGAGGGCCGTTCCAGGCGATCCGCGCACCCAGAACCATAAAGTTATGGCGAGCACGCCGTAAAGCACACAATTCGAAACATTCACCAGAAAAGCAAGCCCGACCAGGGAGGCGGCGGCGAGCAGCCACTTCCTGTTTTTCTTTTCCAGCGCTTTCATCAGCAGCAACAGGGCGGCCGCGCACATCGGTGCCGACAGGACATCGCGGTTTATTCCGAAGAAGACGTCCTGGGGAAAAACCGCTAACAGCGCTGGGACGCCGAGCCCCAGAAACATTCGGTCCGGATAGACGTTTGTCACGAAACGGTAAGAAACCCACATCAACAGCGCATACGCGGCGGGATTCAGGAACCGAATCCAATAGGCCAACTGCCACTCGCGCATTCCAAGGGCTTCCCCAAGCCGATACCAGGCTGCGCCCAACAAGTAGTAAAGCGGAGTCGATTGCGCCTCAAAATTAGCGGCGTTCAGCCAGTGCATATACGTTCGTGCGACGCGTGGATACACCTCCTGCGGTGAAAGCTGATAGAAGGGAGTCCAAGGACGGATCTTGAATGTCTCGCTTGGGACCAGGTATTCCGCCGTTCCATAAAGGGCATAGAACTTCGCTGAGTCGGGATCGAGTTTCGGCAGATCCTTTCCTGGCCATTGTCCGCGAGCGTAAGACTGAATTGAAATTAAGTGAGCTTGCTCATCGACATTGTTGAAGAGCGGAAAGGCCGCCGAAAAAATCAGAATCCGCAACCCGGCGTACAGGCAGAGCAGAGTGATAATGCGGCCGCTATGGGCACGCAGAAATCTATCAAGCCCCGACTCGGCCAAAGCATCGTACTGAGCGACTCCGGTCGGCTTTTGGGGTCGCTTTCGAGCTGATGTCGTCCTGGGAACCGGCATTTGTGCTTTTCGGGAACTCCGCTGGCACGCCCTGCTTCGAGCCACACTGAATCCACGAGCGACCGTCATTTCGCGGGCTTGCAGTCGTTAAGTATGACAGGTCAAGAGGAGAATACACATTGCTACATACTAGAACGGCTGAGTAGCACCGCTTGGCGCAGTCATTTGAAGCTAACCCAAGAGATAGGCTTTGCTATTTCTCCGCGCCCATCTGTTGCGCCAAATACGGGCCGATCCCCATTTCCTTGATGGCGTGGAGTTGGGATTCGAGGAAGTCGGCGTGGCGCTCTTCGTCTCTAAGGGTGCGCTCGAAAAGGGCCCGGGAGCCGTCGTCTCCGGCTTTGGCGCAGACGTTTACGGCTTCGTTGTATTCGCGGACGGCATCGAGCTCGTCTTTCAGGTTGATCTCAAACTGCTCCTCAACCTTGGTGCCGAGCTGCGGCTTCAAGCCTACGTTGACGACGGGAACGGCGTCGAGAAAGATGATGCGCTCGATGAAACCTTCGGCGTGGCGCATCTCCTCAATGGCACGGGCTTTGGTGAGATTGCCGAGGCGCGCGTAGCCCCAGTTCTGGCACATTTCGGATTGTGCCATGTATTGCACGATGGCGGTGAGCTCGGAACTGAGAGCGGTGTTTAACTGTGCGATTACCTTCTTGTCGCCTTGCATGGTTGGACCCTCGGTTGATCTTGTTTTGTGTGACCTTTATAAGACGCGGACAAACGCGCGGGCTGTGACGCAGAGCACAGGCAAACGGTTGAGAAGCACGAGGTTAGAGGATTTGGATCAGATTCTGTCGGTCAAATCCAACGAGCCATTTTGGGCGGCTCGGCACCGTCGTAATCAACAATTCCCGAGTTGGGGCGTGGCTGGGGCGGGTTCTCCCGATAAAATGAACACTACTGTGGGTGTTGCCAACTTTGAGGCTTGCGCCGCATGGTGCACATTTGCAGGCCAAGGATAACGGGCGAAAGCGAAACGGCCAACGCTGGACAGTTGGACAGATTGAGAGGCAAGAAGTGGATCGCAGCAGCGGAATCGATGTGAGCGGAACAACTCCAAGCGAAACGGATCAGACCCACATGTCGGAGTCGCCCCTGGAGCACGCGGTGTGTTCGCTGGAGGCGAGCCATGTGCTCGCCTGGGATGAGATCGCTAACCTGACGGCGGAGACTGGCAGTCCGGCCGAAACGCTGATGAACGTGGTCGGGCTGATCGCGCGGCGGTTCGGAGTGGATGTTTGCTCGGCGTATCTGCTGGAGCCGGACCGGGCGAACCTGGTGCTGGCGGCGACGGTGGGGCTAAAGCCGTCTTGTATTGGCCAGTTGCGTATGGCGGTGCAGGAAGGGCTGACGGGCCTGGTGGCCGAGCAGGTGCGTCCGGTGGCCGTCGAGCAGGTGGGGAAGCACCCTCGGTTCAAGTACTTCAGCGAGTCGGGTGAAGATCCGTATCAGTCTTTTCTGGGAGTGCCGCTCATCGATCGCGGCGTGCTGCAGGGCGTGCTGGTGATCCAGACGAAGGAAGCGCGGACTTTTCCAGAGAACGAGATCAAGATGCTGCAGGAAGCGGCGGCGCGCGTAGCTCCGGTGGTGAGCGAGGCGCGAACGCTTGACCGCTTCATTGCGCCCGTGCAGGAAAGGCTGTGGGCGCTGGCCCGGAATTTCTGGTGGAGCTGGGACCACGATGCGGCGGGGCTTTTTCGGGAGCTCGATCCCAAGCGCTGGAGCCAGCTGAATCACAGCCCGGTGGCGATGCTGAAGGAATTTCCGCTGGCGAAACTGGAGGCGCGGGCGTCCGAACTCGGGCTGCATAGCCGCGTCAACTACGCCTATCGCCGGCTGCGCGAATATGAAGGCGCCGAGCACACCTGGGCGGCGCGGCGGGCGGGAGTCCTGCGCCCGCGGCCGGTGGCCTATTTCTCGGCGGAGTTCGGTATTCATGAATCGCTGCCGGTGTATTCGGGCGGACTTGGAGTGCTGGCGGGCGATCACATCAAGAGCGCATCGGACCTGGGGATTCCGCTGGTGGGTGTGGGGCTGTTTTATCCGCAGGGATATTTCCGGCAGCGGCTGGATCGCGACGGTTGGCAGCGCGAAGAGTATTTCGATACGGATATTAGCCAACTGGCGCTCGAACCGGCGATCGGCAAGAACGGCCGTCCGGTCGTGGTGCAGGTGGATACGCGGCATGGATCGATTCGCGCGAAAGTGCGGCGCGCACGCGTGGGGCGAATTGACCTCTATCTGCTGGATTCGGATGTGGAAGGGAATGCGCCGGAGGATCGCGAGCTGACGTCGCGGCTGTATGGCGGCGACGGGCGCGTGCGCGTGCACCAGGAGTTGCTGCTTGGAGTGGGCGGACTGCGCGCGCTGAAGGCGCTCGGGATCACACCAGGCGTGCTGCATCTGAACGAAGGGCACAGCGGGTTCGCGGTGCTGGAAGCGATCCGGCAGCGGATGGAAGATGAAGGCATCAGCTTCGAGAAAGCGGTGCCGCAGGTATCGCGGCAAGTGGTGTTCACGACGCACACGCCGGTGCCAGCGGGACACGACCGCTTCGACGCAGAACTGATTGAGGAGCATCTGGGGCCGCTGCGCGAAGCGATGGGAATTTCCAGAGAACAGTTCATGGGGCTGGGAAGAGAAAACCCGCACAGTGAGGAATCGTTCTGCATGACCGTGCTGGGGCTG
>PLHN01000271.1 GCA_003139975.1 Acidobacteriaceae bacterium | reverse complement strand
TCAGCGGTCAGGTTTCGCGTCAAATCGGCCCGATGTCACGCTGGCTCCTCTGCGCGCTCCTGGCGACGGCCGTTCTAGCCGCTCCCTGTTCTGCCGAAGTGTTGAAGATCGTAGTCGACGATGCCATTCAGCCCATCACCGCCGAATACATTGCCCGCGCGCTCGACACAGCTCAGGCGGATCACGACCAGGCAGTACTGATCGAAATCAACACGCCCGGCGGATTGGTCGACTCGACGCGCGAGATCATCGAGAAGATCGNNATGGCGCCCGGAACCAACACCGGCGCAGCGCATCCCGTCATCCTAGGCGGCAAGATGGATGACATCATGAAACAAAAGATGGAAAACGACGCCGCAGCGCTGATGCGCTCTGTCGTAGCCAAGCGCGGCCGCAATGTCGAGCTCGCCGAAAGCGCGGTGCGCGAATCCAAATCGTTTACCGATCAAGAGGCGCTCGACAAAAAGCTGATCGAATACATCGCTCCGACCGAACAGGATTTGCTGCGCCAGGTCAGCGGAAAAAGTTTCAAGCGCTTCAACGGCTCGACCGTCACGCTCGCCCTGGCCGATCAGCCCGTGCGCGACTATCCCATGACGCTCAAGCAGCGCATCCTCAGCTACATCATGGACCCGAATGTCGCCTTCATCCTGCTCGCCATCGGCGCGCTCGCGCTCTACGCCGAGTTCAACCACCCCGGAGCCGTCATCCCCGGCACCGTAGGAGTCGTCTTCATCCTGCTGGCCCTTTTCGCGCTTAATCTTCTGCCCGTCCGCTTCGCCGCGCTGGTTCTGATCTTCGGTTCATTCGCGCTCTTCGCGCTCGAGGCCAAATTCGCCACGCACGGCGTCCTGACCATCGGCGGCATTTCGCTGCTCGTCATCGGCGGCTTGCTGCTGGTGGATGGGCCGATTCCAGAAATGCGCGTTCACCTTTTGACCGCGCTGGCAGTAAGCATTCCGCTGGGAATCATCACAGCCTTCCTGATGAGCATCGCAGTCCGCGCCCGAAGAAACAAAGTAGTAACCGGCCAGCAAGGCTTAGTAGGAGAAATCGGAGTAGCCGAAACCCCACTTTCGCCAAGCGGAAAAGTTTTCGTTCACGGCGAGATCTGGGACGCAGTCTCCACCGCCACCATAGCTGCCGGCGACCGCGTAGTGGTAAGCCAGGTAGACGGCCTAACCCTGCGAGTCGATCCGGTGGCGGCGGCTTGAACGGTGATGGTTTAAAGCCCGCCCTCGATCTTTCCCGTTTAGGGGACGCGCTAGAGAGTCTCTGATTAAGTGTGGCGCGGACACTCCTGTCCGCGCAAACCCAGCACCCGCAAGTTTGCCGGTCGCAAGAACGCGAGACCAAGAACCAGAAACCTGGTCGGAAACCCGGGAAACCCGGGGGGGAAACCCGGGGACAGACGGGACGTTCACCGGCCGGCTGCCCCACCTACCGCACCGCCAGTTCGTCCAATCGCGCCAGCGTATCCGGATACCGGCGCACCAGGAGCACAAGAGCGGCCGCTTGCGGATTCGGCTTCGCGCGCCCCTGCTCCCATTTTTCCAGCGTTCTCTCGTTGATGCGCAGCCTGCGCGCGAACACCGCACGCGAGCACCGCAGCTTCTTCCGCGTATCCAGGATCAGCTTCGAATCCACTTTAGGCAGCGGCGCGGCCTCGACCTTGTAACTCCTCAACGTGATCTTCCCCTCGCGTTGGCACTCCATCGACGCCCCACCCGTCAGCAACTCATCGAAGATATCTCTCTTCACCTGTCCCCCTATCTCTTAATCTATACTCTATTAGCGTATGGGTATCAATTCAGGAAAACAGCGGCTGGCCGCCCGAGGCTGCGCGCTTTTCCAGGAAATTCGGGGACTGACTCGCATCCCCATTTATTATGTAGTCAACAGCTTTTCTGCCGGCGTTTCGCTCCATCTCATTGATTCAACCAGCCTTCAACTAACGAACCGGCAAAAATCGCCCCTTCAAGTTACCTCTTGACAGGCATGATATATGGCAACTTTCTCGAACTCCGCGGCCCTCACCTGATCCCTCCTATCCCATTGATTTCATGTCTCGTATCGACCCGACTCCCTCCCGAAATCCCGCCCTCCACCAGCCTCCGTCCGCAACCCATGAAATCAATAACTTACGCCGATCCGCCTCGAAGTTGCCTCCTGTTTTACTTTCTGATTATTATCTCGTTAGTAATCGACAAAAAATATTGTCGCCCGCCGCATTACATACGTATCTGTACATATAGAACATACGTACTGTACGTACATATTCAACCGCACGATGTTCCACGTGGAACATCCCCCCCCCGATGAGGCGGCTAGTCCCAAAAAGCTAGCGCACCTGCGCCGCACCATCAAGAGCACTCCGATCGCTCGTTCCTCACCGCCGCTTGCCGCCCCCTTGCGCTACAATCCGCATAGACACTAAACGCTCTAAAGCGCGAATAATCAGTCGCCTGGAGGCACTTATGCCGGATTTCGGGTTTCCCCTGGTTGCCATTGCGGTCGTCATTGTCATCATCTACCTGCTCAGCTCCATCAAAATCCTGGCCGAGTATGAGCGCGGCGTCATCTTCCGCCTGGGCCGCCTGCTGGGAACCGCAAAAGGGCCCGGCGTGATACTGGTGTTTGTGCCGATCGACCGCATCGTGCGCGTGTCGCTGCGGCAGGAGGCTCTGGAAGTGCCCCCGCAGGACATCATCACGCGCGACAACGTCACGCTGAAGGTCAANNCAGACCTCGCAGTTTGCGCAGACTACGCTGCGCTCGGTGCTCGGCGAGCAGGAACTCGACGAATTGCTGGCGCACCGCGAGAAGATCAACCTGCGCCTGCAAAGCATTCTCGACCAGCACACCGCTCCATGGGGCGTGAAAGTCGTCAACGTGGAAGTGAAGCAGGTGGACATGCCGGAGTCGATGCTGCGCGCCATGGCCAAGCAGGCGGAGGCGGAACGAGAGAAGCGGTCGAAGATCATTCANNGGGGTCGAAAAGAACACGACCGTCGTTTTCCCGGTACCGGTCGACTTCTTTTCGGGAATTCAGAAGCTGCTTGGCACGCAGCCGGCGCCAACTGCACCAATGACCGGTACGGGGAGTTAAAGCCGGCGAGTCGCTGGCGCTACGTTGCTCATGCCCACTTCGTCAAAGGACACCGAAATCACGCTCGGCGCCGGCCGCATGCTGGCGCTCTTCTTCACTGTTGTGCTGGTGTGCGCGGTGTTTTTTGCGATTGGCTTTTCGCTGGGGAGAAAGACGACGATGGCGGTTGCCGGTAACGC
>PLHN01000469.1 GCA_003139975.1 Acidobacteriaceae bacterium | reverse complement strand
ACAAGGGATTCGAAAATGTGATTGAGGCCCTGCCACGCATTTTGTCTCGGCACAGCAATGTTGTCTACATAATCGCAGGCGCCACTCACCCGCATGTCAGACGCCGCGAGGGCGACCGATATCGACTGCAGTTGGAGGCCTTGGCCAAGGATCTCGGAGTTGGGCAGAACGTGGTCTTCTACAACCGCNNTGGGCGCCGGGAAGGCGATCATCTCGACTCCGTACTGGCACGCCGCCGAACTCTTGGACGATGGGCGCGGGGCGCTGGTTCCCTTCGAGGACCCAGCCGCCATCGCGGATACGGCGATTGAACTTTTGGACAATGACGCGGCTCGCGAGGAAATGCGGGAACGAGCTTACACCTATGCACGCCACATGGTCTGGAACCGGGTAGCACAGGCCTACATGCAGGTATTCGAACGAGTTCGCTCCAAACGCATGCAACCTGTCCGCGCGGCGTTCCGCCTCCAATCAGCGGAGAGCCGCGCTACCAGCCGACTCGTAAATGTCTGACCGTTCCTTCAGTGTTCCGGGGCGGATTGGGAAAGGGATAGGCTCACAAACAACTTAATGCCAGCGTGCACGGGGCCAATCGCATGTCGCGTGGGGGGACGGATGATTATCGGGTTAACGCACCGGGGCAGGCAAAACCTGTTCGCTACTTTGTGAACTCTTGCTCGACCACCCGAAAGCTGAGGATCTTCTCCGGATGGGTGGAGTAGGTCAGTATCCCGTGCATCCCTTCTAGCACGAAAACGTCGTTCCCAGCAGTCGAAACTTCGATCAGTTCTCCCCTGTCCGTCTTGTACTTGACCATATAACGTGGCTTGATGAAGGGCAAATCCAGAATGTGAACGGACAAAACCGTTCCAGGCCCTACGATCGAGACCGTGCTGGGCTGCCGGATGAATGACAATTCCGAGGTTGGTTTGCTCCAAGCCGGAGTCAGACACGCAGTCAAAGCTACTATTTGAAGGAATTTGCTCAACATTTCAGTTCCTCAAGTAGAGGTTTTACAATCTGTCCATACTCGATTTGCAATTTCCCTTCCAGCCTCGAAAACGAAAGGCATTATTATGCATATCCTGGATCGATTTTTCAACGGAAAGCTCTACGGCCCATGTGAATATTCAAACTGACCTAGTACCTTTGGTTTTGGCACTGGGGTCAGTTCCTGACCCACTACCGTGGTTTTCGGAGGACGCCATCCAGGAAAGTGGTAAAATATGGATGTTCGTTGCTTAGGCAGAAGGGGCTGCCTATGTCTCCTGCTCGCCAACCGAACGGTTCTCCACGCGCAAGGAAAATCGCGCGCCCTGCTCCAATCGCCCCGCCACTGCAAACCGAGCGTAATGCCAAAAGTCCACGTGTAGCGGCCAGGAAAGAGCGCGATTTCGCTCCCCATGAATTCCTCGCGACCATCGGCGAGGGCAGGACATCTGTGGTTTTCCAGAGGAGACAAGGAATCTTTGCGCAAGGGGATGCCGCCGATGCGGTGTTTTATATCCAAACCGGCAAGGTGAAACTCACCGTGGTCTCGAAGATTGGCAAGGAAGCAACGATCGGAATGTTGAGCGACGGAGACTTTTTCGGCGAAGGTTGCCTGGTCGGGAGGCGTTCGCGCATGAAGTCTGCAACCGCAATGACGGATTGCGCCGTTCTGCGCATCGACAAGAAAGCNNAAGAAAGCCATGATGGAAGCGCTTCATCGGGAACACGAATTTTCCGACCTGTTCGTGGCTTATTTGTTGTCGCGGAACATCCGTTACGAAGAAGATCTGGTTGATCAGCTTTTCAACTCGAGCGAAAAGAGGCTGGCTCGTATCCTTTTGCTGCTTGCTCATTTTGGCAAGGAAGGCAACCCCGAGACTGTAGTTCCCAAGATCAGCCAGGAGATGCTGGCGGAAATGATTGGCACAACCCGCTCGCGAGTCAGCTTTTTCATGAACCGGTTCAGAAAATTGGGATTTATTCACTACAATGGCGGGCTGCAAGTTCACAGCTCGCTGCTCCATGTTGTCTTGCACGACTGACTATTTCAGGCTTAGGCTCATCTCGCCATGCTTATCGAAGCTGATCCGCAGCACGTTTTCCTGCCCGCTGACAAACTCGCCCGCTACTGTAGCGGACTGGTCATAGGCGGCTCCATCGGAGGTCACCTGCACCTTCAGACTATGTCTCCCGGGTGACACCTGCATGGCATGGAATTCATGGCCCTGGACATGGTGGAACACGACCAGACGTTTCTTGTCTGTTCCTTCCAACCCATGCGTATAAGCCAAACGATCGTCCACCCAGATCGACAGATTGGCCGCCGCAAATTTGTGCTCCACCTCGATTTCCAACGTGGCGTTAGCAGTGGCCGGAGGAGCTGCGGGAGAAGTGGCCGGCGAAGTGGCTGACGAAACTACTGGAGAAACGGTTGGTGAGCTGTCGCGGGCCACTTTCGTTGGGGAGGGATGGGTTCGGCCTGCTGGAACCTTCTTCGAGAGCTTTTTTCCGATTGGCGCAGGCGCTGTGGCACCCGAAGGAACCGTCGCGGCGGGCGCCGTCGGCGTCTCCGCCGTTTTGACCGGCGCAACCTCCTTGGCGGGAGGCATCGGCTCGGCGGCTCTCGGGCGCACTCCTTGGGGACCAAACGAAATGACCCAGAGCCCCAGGATGAAAAGTCCGGCCAATACCAAGACACC
>PLHN01000323.1 GCA_003139975.1 Acidobacteriaceae bacterium | reverse complement strand
GTCGATTTCGGCTGGCTCGGCCTGATCGCGCGGCCGCTGTTCCTGTGGCTCAAGTGGACCTATAACCACATCGTCCCGAACTGGGGCTGGGCGATTCTGTTCCAGACGCTCATCATCAACCTTGCCATTCTGCCGCTGCGCTTGACGCAGATGAAGTCCATGCTCAAGATGCAGCGCGTGGCGCCGCAGATCAAGTCCATCCAGGAAAAATACAAGAAGTACAGCCTGCGTGACCCGCGCAAAGCGGAAATGAACAACGAGATTTCGGCGCTGTATAAGAAGGAAGGCGTCAATCCGGTCGGCGGCTGCCTGCCCATGCTGCTGCCCTTATTCTTGCTTTGGCCGTACTATCGCATGCTGACGGTGGCCATTGATCTGCGCCATGCGAACTGGCTTTGGATTCATGACCTTTCCGCAGCCGATCCTTTGCATATTCTGCCGGTTGCAATCATCGTTACCATGTTCCTGATGCAGCGCATGACGCCGCAGGCCGGAATGGATCCGGCGCAGCAACGCATGATGAACATCATGATGCCGGGCATGCTGGGCTTCATGGCGTGGAACTTGCCCTCTGGCCTGGGCCTGTATTGGGCCGCGGGGCAGATCATCGGGATCGCGCAGCAGGCGGTTATGAATCGCACATCGCTCGGCCGCGAAATGCGCGAGATGATGGCCAAGCGCGCGCGAAAGAAAGAAAAATAGCTTTTGGCTCTTCGCTAGTGGCTATGCGGGCCCTGGGGTTAAAAGCAACAGCTAAAGGCCAAGAGCCAAGAGCAGGGAACTTACTTATGCCAATTACCGACAAAGTCGCCGCCGCTAAACAGATTGGCGAATTCCTCCAAACCGTAATCACCAACGGCGGATTCAAGCTGAAGTACCGCATCACCGTCGATCCGCCGATCGCGCAGAATCGCGACTGGGAGCATCCGGAAATCCTGGTCGAATTTGCCGGGCCCGACTCTTCTCTTCTGCTCGAACGCGGCGGCGAACTGCTGCGCTCGTTTGAGTTGCTGGCGCTTGAGGTGCTGCATTTGCAGGGCAACGAACACGAAAAAATCTGGTTCGACTGCAAGAATTTTCGCTCGTTGCGGATTGACGAACTGCAAATGTCGGCTCGCACCGCGGCGGAGAAAGTGCGCCGCACCGGAGAGCCGTACCGTTTTGGACCGATGTCGTCCCGCGAGCGGCGCATCGTGCATCTGGCGCTGCGCGAGGAAAAAGACTTGCGCACCGAAAGCGATGGAGAAGGCGGGCACCGCTCTGTCGTTGTCTACCCGGGAAACTACAAGTCTTCCAGACCCGATCGGCGAGTCTAGCGCTCCGCGGCCTGCGTAATGCGGAGACTCGCGTGTGCGACGATCACAAGACGCCGTGTCTCGCCGATTCCAGCTGCGCTATTGTGCATCAGTATTGCGACACAACAAACTCGACCATCGTGTCGCGCGGAGTTAGTGCGTTGCACACTTTGCGCGGCAGTTAGTTTCTCGACACTTGACAGCGCGCGGAAATCGCGATGCAAAAATCCGTTCGCGAAAAATATTTTTGTTCCGCGACACCGACGCGGCCATTTTTTTTATGCTAGTATGCCGTTCGTCGCGTAATAAATTTCACCCGACGTCTCGTATTTTTAAAATAGTTGTTCCGCAATAAACGAAAGAACTCATAATTCAAGACAGGATTTTTTCCCGGCGGTTTTCGCCAGTATTTTAGGTATTCGATAAAATGTCAGTAGCCAGTTCCGCCATCATTCCGAATCCATGGGCGCGCATCCTCGACGCGCTGGAAAAAAAAGTCAACCGCCATTCCTACGACACCTGGTTAAAGCCGACTCGCTTCAGTCACACCAGCAACGGAGTGCTTTTCGTGCGCGTTCCCACCGCCGAGTTTCGTCAAGTGGGCGACAAGTACGCCGATTTGATTCAGGAGGCCGTCGACAATCTCAACCTCGGATATAACGACGTGAAATTTGTAACGGCCGAGGACGATCCCTCCGCGACGCCCATCCGTCATAACGGCGGTCTTTCGGCCGCGGGGTCCAGCGCACAGTTCGCCAGCCCTTCGCAGGCCCGGTTCGACTGGGACAGCGCCGCTCAACTGAACCCGCGCTACACGTTCGATGCCTTCGTGATCGGCAGCGGCAATCAGTTTGCGCACGCCGCCTGCCAGGCAGTTGCCGAGCGGCCATCCAAGGCGTACAACCCGCTGTTTCTGTACGGCGGCGTTGGCATGGGCAAGACCCATCTGATGCAGGCCATCGGCCACGAGATCAAACGCCGCTCGCCCCAATCCGCCATCTGCTACATCTCGAGCGAGAAGTTCACCAACGACATGATCAACTCGCTGCGCTATGACAAGATGATCGGCTTCCGCGACAAGTTCCGGACGGTCGACGTCCTGCTCGTGGACGACATTCAGTTCCTGGCGCAGAAGGAGCGCACGCAGGAAGAGTTCTTCCACACGTTCAATGCGCTGCACGAGTCCATGAAGCAGATCGTGATTGCCAGTGATCGTCCGCCCAAAGAGCTGGCCGAATTCGAGGATCGCCTGCGCAGCCGCTTCGAGTGGGGCCTGATTGCCGATATCCAGCCGCCCGATCTTGAAACGAAAGTCGCCATCCTGCAAAAAAAGGCCGAGCAGGAGCGCATCACGCTCCCGACGGACGTGGCGTTGTTCATCGCTTCGAACATTCGTTCCAATGTGCGCGAGCTTGAAGGCGCTTTGATCCGCCTGGTCGCGCACTCCTCGCTGATCGGCGCGGAAATCACGCTTGCTTACACGCAACAGGTTTTGAAAAATTTCATCGATTCGCAGGCTCGGAAGGTGACGATCGAATCCATCCAGAAGGCGGTCGCCGAACAGTTCGGACTGCGGTTGGTGGAAATCAAGGCCAAGAACAATTCACGCTCCATCGTCTACCCGCGGCAGATCGCGATGTACCTGGCCAAGCACCTGACCGAAGCCTCCTTGCCCGAGATCGGCCGCCAGTTCGGCGGCAAGCATCACACGACTGTTCTGCACTCGGTCGAAAAGATCGAGGAAGTGCGAAAGAACGACAAGGATTTGAACAGGCTGCTCAATAAACTGACCGAGCAACTGAGCGCATAGAAAACGGCCGGCGGCTGGAAGGCCACCGGGCGGCTGCCCCGGTCTTCCCGTTCTGGGCCTGTTCCGCCGGTTCCTACTGGTGTTCTTGCTTTCGCATTTGATATAAGAAAAGAGCAGAACTAGAGTCGGGAGACCCCAACTATGCCGGTAGAAGCCGCCCCCGCCGCTGCCACTACGACGATGGAAATCACTGTCAGCAAGTTTGAATTGCTGCGCGAACTGACGGCCACGCAGGGCGTGGTCGAACGCAAGACCACCATCCCAATTCTCTCCAACTATCTTTTTGAAGCGTCTGGCGATAAGTTGTCCCTGACGGCGACCGATCTCGACCTCAGCCTGCGCACGTCGTGCGTGGCGAAGGTGAAGAAAGAGGGCGCGTGCACAATTCCCGCGCGCAAGCTTTACGACTACGTCAGGCTGCTCCCCGACGCTGACATTACCATCCGCCTGCTGGAGAACCACTGGGTCAGCATTCGCTGCGGACGCTCGAATACGAAGATGGTCGGCATGGCGAAATCGAATTTCCCGGGCTTGCCGGTGTTCCCATCCGCCGGCGCCATCAAGATTCCAGCCGCCGTGTTGCGCTCGATGATCGCGAAGACCGGCTTCGCCATCGCCAATGAAGAATCCCGCTACACGCTGAACGGCGCTCTCATGGTCCTTAAGCCGGAATCGATCACCATGGTCGCCACCGACGGCCATCGCCTGGCGCACATCGAGCGCTCGGGAGAAAAGTTCGAGGGCGTTTCCGGCGAGATGAAGACCCTGATCCCCAAGAAGGCGATGGACGAACTGAAGACGCTCCTCGACTCCGACGTTGAGACCATCGACTTCGCAAAAGACGAATCCACGCTCTTTTTCCGCGTCGGCCCGCGCCTGCTCACTTCGCGTCAGCTCACGGGGCAGTTCCCGAACTACGAGGCGGTTCTCCCCAAAGAAATCACGAAGTCGATCCTCGTCCAGGGCGATGAGCTGGGCGGCGCAATTTCCCGCGTCGCGCAATTTGCCGACGAGCGCTCACGCGCCGTGCGCCTGCGGCTCGAGAAAGACGAGTTGAAGCTCTCGGCCTCGTCTACCGAAACTGGCGAGTCCGAAGATTCCATCGAGGTCGCTTACAACGGTGATGCGATGTCGATCGGTTTTAACGCCCAGTACCTCCTCGATTTCATCAAGGCCGTGGGCTCCGGCGAGGTCAAGCTCGAACTAAAAGACGCTCAATCCGCCGGCCAGCTCCGCCCTGCCGAAAGCGAAGACTACAAGTACCGCTACATCGTGATGCCGATGCGGATCTGACGTCGCACTTCGCCGCTTGTCATGTTGAGCGAAGTCCAAACATCCCCTATCCCTGCACCGAATCTGGCCAGCGCGGCTGCCGTCGACGATGCTGGTCGGGCTAAGCAAACTCTGCGCAACGCCCCTTTACAGTTTTCTGTAAAACCCTTATAGTGCCCGCCATGAACGGAACTCTTTACTGCAACAAGTGCGGAGCGCCGAATGCCGCGACCGCTCAGTTTTGCGGACGATGCGGCGCCGGGCTGGTCCTGACGGCAGCGCCCACGCCCGGCGCGATTCCCCCGGGAGCGCCAGTTACCCCCGCCGGATATCCTGCGCCGGCTGCCTACCCGGTGGCTCCCGCCGGCATCCGCTATGGGGGCTTCTGGATTCGCGTGGTTGCGTTCATCATTGACGCAATTCTTGTGCGCGTTGTCGTGCACCCTGTGGCTGCGATTTTCGGTATTGGCGGACTTGCCGCGGGTGGGTTGGGTCTGCACGGCTTCCGACACGGGGCGGGTTTGCCGCTGCTCATTTTCGGCGGCGGAGTGCTGGCTATCCTCACCATTGGCGCATCCTGGCTCTATGAAGCTCTCATGCTGAGTTCTTCCTACCAGGCCACGCTTGGCAAAATGATCTTCGGGATGAAGGTTACCGACCTCAGCGGCAACCGCCTCTCCTTTGCGCACGCCACCGGAAGGCACTTCGCCAAGTGGATTTCCTCGTTGACCCTTTGCATTGGCTACATCATGGTCGGCTTCACCGAGCGCAAGCAGGGCTTGCACGACATGATCGCGGGAACGCTGGTGCGGAGGAACTGAGGTCAGAGGTTCGAGGTGAGATTGCAGAGGTGAGGATCGACGATTCGTATCCGCTGCATCACGCGTGTTAAACCTCTGCAATCTGACTCTGACCTCTGCAATCGGGGTACGCACTCCCGCAAACTCCTCGCTCACTTTCCTTTAGACTAAAGAAGTCATGTCTCTCCCCGTTACCCGCCTCCGCCGCTGGTTTGCTGCGGCTGCGATCCTCATGATCGCGATCGTGGCGGGGATGTACTTCTATGCGCGCTGGCGTGTCAGGGGCGCCATACATGAGGTTCCGGCGAAAGTCGGGCTCGACATTCAGCAGACTGCCGAAGGCTTTTCGATCTCCAAGTCCGAGCAAGGACGCACGGAATTTACCGTCAGCGCATCCAAGGCCGTTCAGTTCAAAGAAGGCGGGCGCGCCGAACTGCACAACGTCAAGATTGTCGTCTACGGCAAGGACTCAAGCCGCTTCGACCGCATCGCCGGAGACGATTTCGAGTTCGATCCCAAGTCCGGCGAGATCACGGCCAAGGGGCGGGTGCTGATTGACCTCGAAGCCAACCCCGAGGGCATAAATAAAGCCGACCAGGCTCCTCCCACCGAAACGGGGAAACCGATTCATGTAGAGAGTGACGGGCTCACCTTCAACAAAGATACGGGGAATGGTTTCACTACCGGGAAAGTGACGTTCGAGACCCCGGAGGCAAGCGGTTCGGCTGTGGGCATTAACTACGTTGCCAAAACGGGCACCATGACCCTGCGTTCCTCCGTTGAAATGGACGTCCACCAGCCGCACCAATTCCACTTGAAGGCGGAGCACGGGGTCATCACCAAGGGGCCGACGGAGATCGTTCTCGACGCCGTTCACCTGACCCGCCACAATCAGCAGCTTCAATCCGACCGCGCCACGTTCTTTCTGCGCAACGACAATACCGTGGAACGGATTCTCGCCGAAGGCGACGTTGAGGGCGGGGTACGCGCGGCGTCGGTGACTCATGCTCGCTCCGATCGCGCCGAACTGCTGCTTACAGGAACGAGAAATCAGCTGACAGCGGCATTTCTGAGCGGTAGCGTCCACCTCGAAACAAACGGCGCGTCCACAGCGCAGGGCGATGCGGGGCGGGCGACGCTCTATTTTGGCGCCAATCAGGTGCTTGAGAAAGTGCACGCCGAAGATGGAGTGCGCCTCATCCAGAACCAATCAGCCCAAGGCTTTGCATCTAGGAGCGCCCAACAGGTGGAAATGACTGCTCCCGTGATGGACTTTGTTTTGAAGAAGGGCAATCAACTCGAGTCTGCGGAAANNGACACAAAACAGAAGACGGTCGTCACCGCCGCCCGGTTCACAGCCAAATTCACTGCAAAGAATCGTCTGGATGTCCTGCACGGCGAGCCGGATGCCAGGATCGTCGGCAGCACTCCCGGCCAACCCGATCGAACCTCAACCAGCCCAACCCTCGATGTTCGATTCGCTCCCGAAGGCGGAATTTCCACCATCACGCAGGCGGGCGGAGTCACTTACGTGAGCGGAACGCAGAGGGGTTGGGCGCAGAGCGGCACCTATACTGCTGCCGACCAGATGCTGGTGCTGAATGGATCTCCCCGCGTCGTGGATGGCGGGATGACCACAACCGCCCAGAAGATCAGCTTTAACCGCGCGACCGGCGATGCCGTTGCCGAGGGCANNGGCAACGTAAAGAGCACGTACTCCGATCTCAAGGCGCAGCCGGATGGCGCCATGCTTGCCTCCTCCGACCCGATTCACGTGGTCAGCCAGAGCATGACGGCGCATCACTCGGCGGCAGTGGCCGTGTACTCGGGCAACGCCCGGCTATGGCAGAACAGCAATGTAGTGGAGGCTCCCACACTTCAGTTCGACCGGGACCGTCGCTCGCTGGTCGCCCAAGGCTCCTCCACGCAGTCTGTAAAGACTGTGCTTGTGCAAGTGGACAGCAAAACCGGCAAGGTGGCGCCGGTGACGATCACGTCCGCGCGGCTCACATATACCGATAACGAAAGGAAAGCGTTCTTTGAGGGTGGGGTCACCGCAAAAGGAGCGGATTCGACTGGGGCCTACGCGAAGATGACGTCGCAGGAAATGAGCATATTCATGGTTGCTCAAGGCCAGCCCCGAATCGCCAGTTCGGCCACCGAGATGTCCGGCGCGCAAGTCGAAAAGATCATTGCCCAGGACAGCGTCGTCCTCACGCAACCGGCGCGCCGCGCGACCGGGGATCAACTTGTCTACACG
>PLHN01000059.1 GCA_003139975.1 Acidobacteriaceae bacterium | reverse complement strand
AAAGAAGGGAAGCTCCCCGTCTTCGGCACCTACGCGACCTTCGCCGCCGCCCGCAATCTCGACCAGATCCGCACCTCCATCTGCTACGGCAACTTCAACGTCCTGATCGCCGGGGCCCACGGCGGCGTCAGCGTCGGCCCCGACGGCGCCACTCACCAGGCGCTCGAAGACTGTTTCGCCATGTGCGGATTGCCCAACATGAACGTGGTTGTGCCCTGCGACATGGTCGAGACGCGCAAGGCCACCGACTATCTGCTGCTCAAGCACGTTGGCCCAAAGTACATCCGCTTCGCGCGCGAAGCCACGCCGATCGTGACCGACGAGAAAACCCCATTCGTATTCGGCAAGGCCAACGTGATTCGCCTGCGCCGCGAGGCCGCGAATTTCATCGATGCCTTCGAGACGAAGCTCGAATCCGACTACCGCGACGAGTGCGAGGACCTCACGATCATTGCGTGCGGGCCGATGGTTCCAGAGGCCATGCGCGCCGCGTGGATTTTGAAGTCCGATTTCGGCTACGAGACTCGCGTCCTCAACCTGCACACCCTGAAGCCGCTCGATAAGGAAGCGATCGTCCGGGCCGCACGCGACACCAGCGTCGTCCTGACCGCCGAAGAGCATCAGATTGGTGCGTTGGCCTGGCCGGTCGCCAGTGCGATCACAGAGTCGCACGAACTCTACGGCATCCCAATCATCACCGGCGCCATCGGCGTGAAGGACCGCTTCGGCGATTCGGGCGCGCCGTGGGAGTTGATCAAAGAATTTGAAGTCTCCGCCGAGCACATTGCTGCCAAAGCAGTTGAATTGATCGGCGTGAAGAAATCGCGCACCGGGGAACCCTTGGCCGAGGTGCACCTGATCACGAAGTAGAGCCCGCGACAAACTTGTCCTTAGTGACAATGTATCTACATGCGTGTATACTATGTATATCCATTGTCGGAGGATCCATGAAAGCGCAGATGGTGAAATGGGGAAACAGCCTCGCCATTCGTATTCCGAAGCCGGTCGCGCAGCAAGCCAAACTGAAGGAAGGCGACTCCCTCGAGATTGAAGCCGCCGCCGACGGTCGCGTCGAGTTGCGGCGTGCCGCCAGAATTCCGACCCTCGCGCAGCTTGTCGCCCAAATTACTCCCGAGAATCGCTATCAGGAGATCTCAACTGCCGCCGAGGTTGGAAGGGAAGCGGTGGAATGGTGACCCCGTACGTACCGGAGGCCGGCGACATCGTCATGCTCGATTTCGATCCGCAGGTTGGCCGCGAACAAGCCAAACGCCGGCCTGCCCTGGTACTCACCGACCAGCGTTACAATCGCGCCAGCGGTCTGGCAATTGTCTGTCCCCTCACCAGCAAGCGCAAGCCATATCCATTCGCTCTTCCCATCACAGTTGACGACGTCGAAGGGGCGGTCCTTGTCGATCAGTTGAAGAGCATGGACTGGGCCGGACGTAACGCAAAGTTCCACTCCCCCGCTCCTCCAGCCTTGCTCAGCAAAGTGCGCCAATACGTTGCCGTTTTGCTCGGCCTACGCTGACCTTGCTTCGTCCAGCCGAGCCTCCTGCACGTCATTTGTCTGTCACCGCCCGCCGATGGTACAAACCTTGAGAGGTATCCGCCGGTGAAAAACGGTTCGCTCATCCTCGCCGTCGTTTTTCCAACCCTGGTCATCGCAATCATTGCTGCGCGCGCCGCTGATTCACGTCGCGTTTTACAGCTACCTACCAGCAAGAACCTGACGCTGCCTGTTCCCGGCTACATTGCCCGCACCAACGGTTTCCCCGCTACCATCGCGGTCAGCCCCGACAAGCATTACGCTGCGCTGCTCAATCAGGGCTACGGCACGCAGGAGAGTGGCGGCCATCAATCGATCGCAATTCTCGACCTCAGCAACAATCAGCTGCACGACTTTCCCGACGACCGGCTGGGCAACAATGCGCGCCAGAGTTATTTCATTGGCCTTGCTTTTTCTAGCGATGGCAAACACCTTTACGCCTCCATGGGATCGATCACCGATCCCACCGGCAAGAAGCCCACTAGCACCGGCAATGGCATCGCGCTGTATAAATTCGCAGCCGGACAGGTTACTCCGGAGCGCTTCATCAAGATCCCACCGCAGCGCATCGCCGAAGGCAAAGAAGTAGCGTTCGGCCTGCGCACAACCCCCGCCGGAACCGCGCCGCCATACCCCGCCGGATTCGCCGTGTTGCCCGGGGCCAAGAACCAAATGGAGCGACGGGCGTCCTCGCCCATCACATCCACAGGTGACCGCTTGCTTATCGCCAACAATCTTTCTGACAATGTAGTGCTTCTGGATGTGAACTCGGGCAAAATCCTGAAGTCGTTCGACCTGAGCCGCAGCCGCTACATTCCCAGCGCATATCCATACACAGTGATTGCCAACAAAGCTGGGACCGCAGCCTGGGTGAGCCTATGGAACTCTACTGCCGTTGCCGAACTGAGCCTGGAAACTGACAAGGTCGTGCGGTGGATAGACTCTGCGACATCAAACACTTCCGTAGGTCCGAGTTCACATGCGACCGCAATGCTGCTAAATGAAAAGGAAAACAGTCTCTACATAGCAATGGCGAACGCGGGCTTCATAGCTGTTGTTGATTTGAAAACCGGCGTGACCTACGTTCGCTATTCAAGCGGGGGAGATGATCCTGGATCTGTATTCCAATCGATTGCTATCTCGCCGGATAACAAGTATCTCTACGCCGCCAGCGCCTCGCTTGACGCGATCGCTGTGTTCGAGATCAAGGATTTTCTTCGACCACCAACGATGGCTCGAACATCGGACTCACCTGCCCTCGGTTTCATCCCCACCGAGTGGTACCCCAGCGCCCTAGCCAT
>PLHN01000149.1 GCA_003139975.1 Acidobacteriaceae bacterium | reverse complement strand
GTGCGCGGACGCGGCTACGATCTGCATCGCATCCGTGATTACATGCCCGAAGATTCCGCCCGCCACGTCGATTGGAAAGCCTCCGCCCGCACCGGCGCGCTCAAGGTACGCGAATACAGCCGCGAGGATGAGCGCCGCCTGCGCATCATTTTCGATAACCCAGCACCGGAGGTTCTCGAGCCCGCCGTCTACGAGCGAGCCGTTGGCCTGGCGGCCTCGTTAGCCTGGCATTTTCATCATGAGGATGTCGAGGTTTCGTTCGTTGCCCCCGGCCTTGAGCCCACCGCCGATGTTTTTGGTTTCCTGTACTACCTGGCGCTGGTCGCGCCCCAGGAAGCGACTCCGGTCTTCAACCGCCTGCGCGCGGGCGAAGACTACAACGTCATCGTCAGCGCCCGCGACCGTTCGCAAATCCCCGCTGACTTCCGGTCTGCGGCCTACGTCATTTCACTGAGCAACGGCCAAACTCACTAGGGCTTTCCCCGCATCCGTTGGCACTCGGCATAACGCTCTGCTCGCCTGTTTGTTTTTTTTCTTTTCGCCATCAGGTTTTCGACATATACTCCGCCGAGCGCAGTCCTAACGGCTTTGCTTCCTCCGTTCAAAGCCAGACTGATATTGTTCCCGGAGAAAGATGCCGGTACGAGTCGATGGGAGGTGCAAATGTTGATCAGCGATCTGCTTAAGAATCAGGTGGTAGTATCCGCCGAGCCGCATCAGACGGTGCTCGAAGTGGCCCGTCTCATGGTGGACCACAACATCGGCGCCGTTCCAGTGATTCAACACGGGCGGCTGCTGGGCATTTTCTCTGAGCGCGACCTCATGAATCGGGTGGTTGTCGGCGGCAAGGATCCGGCCTGCACCCTGGTCAAACAGGTCATGACTGAAGACCCGATGACCGTGCAGCCGGGCGACTCACTCGAAACCTGCATGACTCTCATGCGGCGCCATAGCTTTCGGCACCTGCCTGTATGCTTGGACCGCGAACTCAGCGGCTTTATCTCGCTCCGCGACATCCTCCTGCATGACCTGGACGAGAAAGACGACGAGGTCCGGATGATGCGGGCCTACCTTCATTCCACTCCCGAGGCCGGATGACGCGCGGGGGCCAGTGCTGGCTTGGCTGAGGGACGACGCGACGGGAATGGTTACTAAGGTTACCTGAGTTCGTTGCTCAAAGCGTTCAACCTGCCTGAGTATGGGCGAAGATAGAGACCGGCGCGACTAGTGGAGAGCCGCCCCTCGGTCCCAAACCCAATGTCCCTCACCGGACCAACTTCGTCTCTTTGTTTGTGGTGCGCACAACCGGCGCTGCAATCCGTCGTTGCCTTTGTGCTGTGGCGTCGCAAGCTTCATAGGCAATTTCCGGTCTTCTTCTCGTATCTTCTTGTGCAGGTTGCGTTCTTTGTGGTCACTTATCCGCTCTACGAACGAAGCAGATTCTGGTATTTTTGGCTCTTCTGGCTCGGGCAGGCGCTCAATGCTATCCTCGGGTTCAAAGTCATCCACGAAATTTTCCTGGATGTGTTTCGGCCATACCGCGCGCTGCAAGACCTGGGCACTCCAGTATTCAAGTGGGCCGGCGCGGTCATGTTGCTGGTTTCTGTTGTGGTGGCGGCTTCCAATTCCTTCTCGCACTCTCCCCTCATTCACGCCGTAACCACTATGCAACGCTCGGTTCGCACCGTACAGTTCGGCCTCATCCTTTTCATGTTCATCTTTTCCCGATTTCTAGGAGTTTCACGCCGCCAGCTCAGTTTCGGAATCGCTCTTGGCTTCGGATCTTTTGCGGGCGCCGAGTTGATGCTCCTCGCCATGTATGCGGGTAAGCTCGTCGGGCACAACCACTTCAATCTACTGAACATGCTTTTTTACGACCTTTCCGTTCTGACATGGCTTGTGTACTCGTTGGCCGCCAAGCTTGTTCGTGAAAGGGCCGTCAATCCTTTGCAGACCCAACGCTGGGAAAAGAGCCTCGCGGATTTGCAACACGCGGCTCCCAGCGATTCGTTGATTCCGATGTTTGAAGGAATGGTGGAACGCGCCTTTTCCCGCAGTTCAAATCTTGAATCGCCTGAAGACCTCCTTGAAGCCGAGAATCCCGCGAAAACGCCTCGCACCAAATCGGTGGCTGCCGGTTCGAAGGACCACACCTAGCGCGCCTTTGAGATCACTGTCTCCTTCGAGAACCTTGTCAAGAGAAATTTTCGGCCGCCTGTTTCGCTTCTGGGATGACCATGCACTAATCGATTCGAATGAAACCATCACTTTAAAGAATCTGCGCCCGGACCTTTAGTTGTCGCGCTGGGAACGCAGTAGGCTCTTCGCGCTCTTCGAAGTCTGCCCCATGGTGTACTCTCTCCTCTTGTCTTTACAGCTCCGTTCCAATCCATGGCTTCGCCTCTCGCGTTGTGTATAATCGCGGCCACCGATGACGCCCGCACTTGACGTGGATTCGGTAGACCCTAAGGAGAGAAGTTGTATGAAACGTTCACTCAGAGCGTTCTTGCTGTTGGTAGGTCTGGTAGGCACATTCGCGTATGCTGCCATCCCGAAGGCTCCCGCTCCGGATGGCCCCATGCCGCTGTGTCCCCCTAGTCGTCCGAATTGTCCCGACGACGAACTGCGAATTGTGGTTCACTAACCACGATCCAGTAACAACCACTGAACAAGCGCACTTCGCCGGGCTGGCCGATCAGGTCAGCCTTATTTTTTGGTCGTCTCGCCCGCGGCCTTGGGCTCGCTTTTGCTCTTGTCTTTCCCGGCCTGCTCTTGGGATGCTTCGCCGGAATCCCTCCCCGATTCGGCTGGCTCATCCTCGTCGGCATCCCTCGTGATGTACTGCACGATAATGGAAATGCGCCGGTTCGAAGGGTCCAACGGATCTTTCGCGTTACGCAAGCGTTGGTCGGCAAAACCCCGCACCTGCGAAACCTGGTTGGCCCGCAATCCCGACTGTTGCATCAGGCGCCGCGCGGCATTCGCCCGGTCCGACGACAGCTCCCAGTTGCTGTAGTTCGCTCTTTCCCCATACGGCGTTGCGTCCGTATGCCCCTCGACCGAAATCCTGTTCGGCACTTGTCCCAACTCCTGGGCCAGCAGGCCCAGCATTTCCTTCCCCGTCTGGTTCACGTCCGAACTCCCGCTGGTAAAGAACGTTCCGCTCTTCGATTCCAGCAACTCAATGCGCAGACCTTCGGCCGTGACCGTCATCTCAATATTTTTTCGCAATTTTTCCAGATCGTTGATGCTGTGAATGCTCTTTAGCAACTGCTCTTTCAATTGGCCCAGATTTTGCTTTGTCACTTGAAAGTTGTCGCCCGCGCCCGATTGATTTGTGCCCACCTTTTTCGACGTTCCCGTGGGATCCTTGAAATACCCTCCCACCGCGACCTGCAGTTGCTTGCTCGAGTTCATCAGCCACAGCACGATAAACAACGCCATCATGGCTGTGACGAAGTCCGCATAGGCGACCTTCCACGCGCCGCCATGATGGCCGCCATGGCCGCCTTTTTTCTTGATGACGATGATCGGGGGCGCTGGCATAACCCGCCGCTAACCTGCGGCTGGAGCGGTTGCCGCGGCTTCCGCTTCCGCCGCGGGTGCTGCCGCCGTTGCGCTGCCACTACGGCAGGCCTGCTCTACTTCTTTGAACGAAGGGCGCACATGTCCCGGCACCACCCGCCGCCCGATCTCAACTGCCATAATCGGTGCCACGCCCTTCAGAAAGGCCACCATTACAACTCGCATCACCAGCAGAAACGCATGTTCCTCTTCCGCGTTCTTGCCCATTCGCGCCGCCATCGGGCCCACGAGCCCATAACACAGCAGGATACCCAGAAATGTTCCCACCAGTGCCGCCGCCACCTTGTGCCCGATTTCTTCCGGCGGGCCGCCCAGCGCTCCCATCGTAATGACTACGCCCAACACAGCGGCCACAATCCCGAGTCCGGGCAGCGAGTCCGCCATCGTGCTCAGCGCCGCCACCGGCTGCTCTGCCCCGTGATGATGAACCTCCATATCGCCGTCCAGCATCTGGTCCAGATCGAATACCTCCACGCCCCCGCTNNCTCTTCTCCGGTTCCTCGATGTCGCTCTCCAACGATACCAGCCCCTCCTTGCGCGCTTTCTGCAACAGCTCATACATCATCTTCAGGGACTCGACATAACGCTGGCGCGTGTATGGCGAGGCCCCGAACACTCCCCCCACTCCTCCCATAATCTGTTTGAGAATGTGCAGCGGATTCGAAATCAAAACCGTGCCCGCCGCGGCCCCTCCGATGATGATCAGTTCGGCCGGCTGAAGCAGTACTCTCAGGTTGCCGTGCTCCATCAGATATCCGGCGACGATACAGCCGAAAACAACCACGATTCCGATGATCGAAAACATAAAACGTACCCTCGTGATCCTTGGCGTCAACCCTGGGCGCGATCGTCTGCGCCTAGGTTCCAGCCCCCGCCGCACCCACAGCCCGGCCGGCCGCCGCCGCGTGCGCTGGCTCCAATCCGTTCAGCAGTTTTTCCAGCGTATCTCCGGGCTGCGCCACCGTGTACATCACCACCGCCTGCACCGGGAATTGATCGCCCCACCAACTCACCTCGGATTTTGCCACCAGGCTGTAGGCGGCCTCCGCCGCCGCCGTCACCCGATTCGCCGACGGGAGCACCAGGATGAACTCGTCTTCTCCCCACCGCCCGACAAAAATTTCCGGATCAAGGCTGTGCCGCAAGGTTTGCGCCGTCGTGCGCAAAAGAGGAAAAGCCGATTGAATCCCATGTTTCGCCCGGAATTCATCCAGCCCCAGCACCCGGATCCGCAACAATCCAAACCCGTGGCGCGAGCGCTCCATGCCCGCCATGCATTCGTTCAGCACCGCGCGCGTCAGCCGGTGCGACGGAATCCCGGTCGCTGCATCCAGGCACCCGTACATCGGCTCCACGGAATTGTCGGGAAAGGTAAACGCTTCTTCGAACACCACCATCGCTCCGGCGACCGCCTCGCCCCGTTCGAGAACGGCTCTGGTTCGCACCCGCACCGCCACCCGATGCCCGTTCTTATGCCGAAAATAGGCGGCGAATTGTTGAGCCTTCCCATGGGCGACAGTTGCCGTCACGGGGCTTTTCTCCCCGCTCAGAGCCTGCCCCTTGCGGTCGCACGGGTCCAACAGTTGTCCTGCCCCGTCCTGTCCCATGACGGCATGCGCCAGATGCCCGGTCAAGTGCTCTGCGCCCCGGTTCCAGAACCGCACCCGGCGCTCCCGGTCCACGATGTAAATACCAACCGGCAAGTCTTCCAGCACCGACCGATACAGCTCCGGATTGTCGAAGAAATTCCCTGGCATGCGTGGCTACCACGCCATTAGAGGTTATCGGCAGGAACCCGTAGAACCTTCAGGGGAGGAAGAAGACGTTGCAGTCCGCGGAAAGTCATGATCTACGGGGAAAGCTTATTAACTCCAAGTCGCGTCCAAATGGAGGGAGAAACCGCAAGCCAGCCGCGAAGCGGCGCAAGA
>PLHN01000289.1 GCA_003139975.1 Acidobacteriaceae bacterium | reverse complement strand
ATTTGCGCGGGCACGCGCTCGAGCGCCATGACGGCGACCGCGCCGGCTTTCTCGGCAATCTCGGCCTGCTCGGCGTTGGTGACGTCCATGATTACGCCGCCTTTCAGCATTTCAGCTAGGCCGGTTTTGAGGCGAAGGCTGGTAGTATTGTGTCCGTTGTTTTCTGACATGGCGCGCTCCCAAAGGCAGCTGCGGGCTTCGAGCTATGAGCTTCGAGCCAACCCCTATATTGATGATGTTGGGTGGGTTTCCGCTGCTAGGAGCATTTTACAGGGGGTTCATCATTTGCGGAACCCCGGGGACGAGAGGCTTCAGTGCACAATTAACCGAAAATAGCAGAAGACCAGTTCGATGACGGCGACCGCAGCCACGAGCAAACGCAGATCTCCGCGCCCAAACAGGCTGCACACCAGACTCAGCAGAACGCCGATCTGAGCAGCAGCTTGCGCTTTGCCATAGCCGCCACCGAGACTGGGCAAGCCGCCGGACGCTAAAGTTCTCGGCCACAGAAATATCGCGACCGGGATGGAGCAGCCCGCCAGAATACAACGGATGCGATACAAAAATGCCCTCAATCCAATGGCGACGAAGAGGACATAAGCTACTTCTTGTCGTCGACGCCGAAGGTGTAGATGCTGTCGCCGAAGACAATACCGTACTCACCCGCAGCAAGCCGTTCGTCGGGGGAGAATTGGTAGGCCGAGCCCCCCTTATATTTTGAGACGGTGATCGGCAGACCTGGTATTGGGGTTGAGTTGCGCTGGTTCCCTTTCTCGTAGGCGAATTCCCGTTTCTTGCCGGACTGGGTGAACTTGTAAAGCCTAGGCACCGTTGTGGCGTCGAACACAAACACAATCTTGTCCTGGCTCGGGATGCGTAAATCGGATGCATTGCCCTGCACCTGGGCGCTGATTACGAATGCATTCGTGAAAGAAACGGCGGGTGCTCCCTTGTGTTCTTTGTATGGTTCTTTTGGAAGCTTCTTAAGTTCATGCGCAGTATTGTCGAGGTAAAACGGCACCGCGACGACTTCGGGTGGTGGAGGCAATTGAGCATCCTGCGCGGACACAGAGCTGGCAAGAATGATCGAGAGGATGAGCAAGTTAATAAT
The DNA here is from genome assembly GCA_003139975.1 of Acidobacteriaceae bacterium. GTDB lineage: Bacteria > Acidobacteriota > Terriglobia > Terriglobales > Acidobacteriaceae > Acidiflorens. The sequence goes on along the minus strand of PLHN01000289.1, from coordinate 9,124 downwards.
TTTCATGGCGCTCATCTTAGTGGAGCAACCCGGACTGCCGCAATGACGGCGGGGTTACCTCTCCACGAACTTGCCGAACATTTTGTGCGGATCGATGGCAATGAAGAGGCCTCGGCTGCGGGCCAGCACTTCGTCTTTCTGATTCAGAATCTCGGCCACGTTAATGTGCTTGCGGCCCTGTACTTTTTCCTCGCGGGACTCGACGCGTAGAGGTTTGTTGAGCGGCACGGGCTTGAGGTAGTTGACGGTCATTTCGGAGGTGACGGCGATGACGTTGCGTAGCTTGTTTACCTTGCCCATGGCTTCGTCGAGGATGGTGGCAATGATGCCGCCGTGGGAGTGGCCGGGGGGACCGGTGTAGCGCTTGCCGAGGCGGAAGCGGCATACGAAGCAGTCGCGGTCTTCGTCGTAGGTGAAGCGCAGGCCCATGGCGTCGGGGTTGTCTTTTCCGCAGACGAAACAGTAATTCTTGTGGGTGCGCAGGAAGCGGGTGCTGTGGCCAGATCCGGAGGTTTTCTTCGGCATCTTGTGATTTTATCGTGAGAGTGCCGCGCGCGGAGTTGCAGTATTATGGCGTGCTCAGGAGGTGAGGTATGCCCAGCGCAACTGCGGCCAAGTCTATCTATAGCGTGCATCCGGGCGTGGCCATGATGCAGAAGCGGGTTCGGGAATTGCCGTCGACGACGGGGCGGTCGCTGGAACAATGGGTGGAGCTGACTCGCAAGGCCGGGCCTGCGACGGAGAAGGAGCGGCGGGAGTGGCTGAAGAAAGAGCACAAGTTGGGCACCAACTATGCCGCGTGCATCGCGGAACGTGCGGGAGGCAAAGGCACGGAGGAAGATTCGCCGGAGGCTTATCTGCAGGCTGCGGTTGCGTGGGTGGAAACGCAATACTCAGGGTCGCGCGCGGGGATGCGGCCGCTTTACGATCAACTGCTCAAACTGGCACTGTCGCTGGGCAAGGAGGCGAAGGCTTCGCCGGGCAAGACGGGGGTCCCGCTGTACAGGAATCACGTGTTTGCAACGATTAAACCGGCGACGCATACGCGCATTGACCTGGGACTGGCATTGGGGAACAGGAAGACTCCGAAGCGACTGATTGATACAGGCGGGTATGAGAAGAAAGATCGGATTACGCGGCGAATTGAGGTGAAGTCGAAGGCGGATATTAACGACGAGCTAAAGCGGTGGCTGAAGAAGGCGTATGAGATGGATGAGTAGTCAGTGGTCGCCCTCTTCCTTTCGAGACTCCACCAGTGGTCAGCTCTATATGACCATGTATGTTATAAAGTGACCATGAAGAAGATTGCGGCGGGAGAGTTCAAAGCGCGGTGCCTGGCGCTGATGGAAGATGTGCGCTCGACGCGACAGCCGATCCTCATCACGAAGCGCGGCAAGCCGGTGGCCAAGCTGGTGCCGGTAGAGACGGAGAAGGACGATTGGCTCGGTCGGCTCGAAGGAGTGTACAAGGTTGTAGGCGATATCGAATCACCTATCCCGGGATGGGAGACAAAGTGATCCTGCTCGACTCCCACGTATTAATTTGGGCAGTTTCTGACTTGAAGCGCCTATCGGCTACCGCTGCCTCGGCAATTCGGCGCGCGCGACGCGGAGGTGGACTCGCGGTGTCAGCGATATCCACCTATGAAGTGGCATGGCAGATGGCGAACGGTAGAGTTCAAGGCTATGGCACGGTCGAAGCCTCGCTGCTTAGATTTCTGGAGGGAGTAACGGTGCGACCGGTTACGCCAGAGATCGCTGCCCTCGCAGCCCAATTCCCTTCGGATTATCCAAGTGACCCGTCAGATCGCTTGATTGGGGCCACGGCACGGGCGGAGGGGATGACGCTGGTGACGCGGGATGAGCGGATACGGCGGAGTCCGCTGCTTCGGACGGTGTGGTGAAGCGACAATCGGCTGAGAACGCGGGCGAGGGCGCCCGCGCCACAAAGCCACGTCACACAATCCTCAGTCGTAATATTCCAGCCCCAGGTGCGTGATCAGCTCCTCTCCCTTCAAATGCCGCAGCGTGTTCTTCAGCTTCATCAGCTGGATGAACAAATCGTGCTCGGGATAGAGGCCGGGCGCGGTCATCGGCGACTTGAAGTAGAAGCTTAGCCATTCCTGGATGCCGAGGCGCCGCAGTTCGGGCGTGCGCTGAGCGAGATCGAGGAACAGGACCAGGTCAAGCACGATGGGCGCGGCCAGGATTGAGTCGCGACATAGAAAGTCGACCTTGATCTGCATCGGATAGCCGAGCCATCCGAAAATATCGATGTTATCCCAACCTTCTTTGTTATCACCGCGCGGCGGGTAATAGTTAATGCGAACCTTGTGATAGATGTTGCCGTAGAGTTCGGGATAAAGGCTGGGTTGGAGAATGTGCTCGAGGGCGCCCAGCTTCGATTCTTCTTTTGTTTTGAACGAGCCCGGATCGTCGAGCACCTCGCCGTCGCGGTTACCAAGAATGTTGGTGGAGTACCAGCCGCTCAGGCCGAGCAGGCGCGCCTTGAAGGCGGGGGCGAGCACGGTCTTCATCAGGGTCTGGCCGGTTTTGTAATCCTTGCCGCAAATGGGCACTTCGCGCTCATTCGCCAGTTCGAGCATGGCCGGAATATCGACGGTGAGGTTGGGCGCGCCATTGGCGAAGGGCACGCCTTCCATCAGCGAGGCGTAGGCATAGACCATGGAGGGCGCGATGTTTTCGTCGTTCTCCTTCATCGCTTTCTCGAGCGCCTTCAGGCTTTGATGGGCGGCGGTCGCTTCGATGAACGTTTCGGTCGAGGCGCACCAGATGGTGATCAGGCGGTCGGCGCCGCTGGACTTTTTGAAGTCGCGAATGTCTTGCCGCAACTGCTCGGCCAGGTCGAGCTTGTTCTTCCCTTTTTTGACGTTCGGCCCGTCGATCTTCTTTACGTAATTGTGATCGAAGACGGCCTTCAGCGGCTTGATGGAGCTGAGCCGGCTCTTCACCTTGTCGAGGAGATCACGTTCGAGCACGCCGGCGTTGCGGGCGGCGGCGTACATGTCGTCTTCGAAAATGTCCCAGCCGGTGAAGACCAGGTCGTTCAGGCCCGCCAGTGGAAGGAACTCTTTGATCTTCGGCGAGCGGCCGTCGGTGCGCTTGCCCAGGCGGATGGTGCCCATCTGCGTGAGCGAGCCGATCGGAGCAGCAATGCCCTTGCGGACCGCTTCCACTCCCGCGACAAAGGTGGTCGCCACCGCGCCCATGCCGGGGATCATGACGCCGAGCTTGCCCTTGGCGGGCTGAATGTTTGAATTTGAAGACCGGCCTTCCGACTTCACTTCCGCGCGCGCGGGTTTAACAGACTTCTTCCCTGTCGCCATAATGGCTGCTTCCTTATTAGATCTGAGAGATGTGTGCAAACCGAATATGTTCTCGCATCCGGCACGGCTTTGGCAAACGGGCGCGGCCAAACGCGGGGAATTTTGATTCAACGGTGGCAGATGCACATTGGTTGGTCCGTGGTTCACCGGTCGTCCACAAAACGGCCGACCATCGCGGACTACCGTTTCTTCAGGGTACTTCTCGGCGGCAACATCCGCGCGTGCGCTCGGCGCGCTACGCGGCTATCGCGCTGGTATCGTGAAAAACAGCAGGATCATGCCAAACAGAATCAGCGCCATCACCAACGAGTACAGATTGTGCATGGGGTGAAAATGGAAGTAGGGATTGCGCTTCCAAGGATGCTTGTCTGCCAACATAAGGCCTCCTTGCCGCAGCGTGGTTGCGCGGACCGATCAGCCTGTATCTATTCTCCCACCGTTGGGGCCTGGGCGGCGAAAGTTTTCGATTACTTTAGGTCCAAATCCACGGCTTTAATGGGGACATCCCAGTGACCTAGAAGGATCTCGAAGCGCCGCTGCTCTTCCTTCGCGTAGGCTGCCTGGTCGGGGAAAAGCTGCTTCTTGAGCGCGTCCTCGTCGAACGGCTCGTTGGCGGCGGCCGAGTTCTTGAACACGATGGTGACACGGTAATCCCAGCGCCCGTCTTCGGTCGTGTGGTAGCGCGGCTGGTCCATCCAGACTTTGAGCATCCGGCCCATCTCGACTTGCTTGTTCAACAGCGGGTAGTGGTTCTTCTTGAAGAGCTGGAGGAATTCATCGGCGTAGCCCCACTTGGCTTTGTAGTAGTACTCGATGGCGAAGGGCTTGCCGGTATTGTCGGCAGCATTGGCCTGCGCGGTTGATGGAGTGGGCAAAATGACGGGCAGTAAGATTGCAAGCAGGAGCACGAATCGCAGTTTCATCGACGGCCTCCGAGAAGAAACATTCTCGCACACCCCATTGCACACGAACCGCACGAGACCACTTGAAGATGATTTGCACCAATGGGATCGGCGGCTTGCAATCGCGATGATAAACTTACTTGTGGCCGCCGCTTCTCTTCGCCTTATTGCCGTGGATATTGACGGCACGCTGCTCAACCCACAATTCCAGATTTCTGCCGGTGACCTGGCTGCTCTGCGGCGCGCGGACTCGCTTGGAATCGAGGTCATCTTGGTCACTGGCCGGCGGCACTCGTTTGCTTTGCCCATTGCCCAGCAACTTGGCTTCGATCTGTGGCTGATCAGCTCGAACGGCGCTGTTACGCGCTCGCTGGCGGGAGAAACCTTTCATCGCGACCTGCTGCCCCAAGCTACCTGCCGCGAGTTGGTAGGCGTTATGCGCCAATTTCGCGGGCAAACCGTGGTCACGTTCGATGCTGTCGGAAAGGGTGCAATCGTCGTCGAGCATCTCCGCGAGCTTGAAGGCAGCATCCAGCGCTGGCTGGAGAAGAACCTGGACTATATCGAGTTCGTGATTCCGATCGAGAACGCGCTGACTGCAGATCCAATCCAGGCGATGTTCTGCGGGCCGGTTGCGCTGATGCAGCAGGCGTTGCGTGTGCTGGAGACCTGCGGCCTGCCGATCACGGTGCTACGGACCGAGTATCCCGGGCGCGATCTCTCGATAGTCGACATTCTCAATGCCGGGTGCTCCAAAGGTCACGCCCTCGAACGCTGGGTGAATCATCGCAAGATTACGCGCGAGCAGGTCATGGCCGTTGGTGATAACTACAACGATATTGAAATGCTGGCTTTTGCCGGACAACCCTTTATCATGGGAAATGCGTCCCCGGAGTTGCTGGGACGCGGCTGGACGCAGACTCGCTCGAATGCCGAAAATGGCGTGGCGGCGGCCATTGAGGTCGCGCTGGATGGCAGGCCGGTCGAGCCAGTTGCAGCGAAGTAGAAGGACTTTGATGACGCGCGGGGTCGGGGGCGAGACGCCCCCGGGACAGCCGGCAGGATGCCGGCGCTACAGTAGAACAACGATGGACGGAACCATACTCAGGCTGGCTCGAATGCTCGCAGCATTGCTCTGCGCGGCGGCTGTTCTCTCGCTCGTTGTGCCGGCCTCAGCTACCGACATCGCCGTCTTGCGGAACGGCTTCACTATTCGACATGACCATCGCATCGTGATGGGTGAGAAAACGCGTCTCTTTACGTCCTCGGATGATTCGAGCTTTACCGACGTTGCGACAGCGGAGATCACATCAATCGAGAAGGATCTCACGCCACCGCCAACGCCGGCACCGAGTGCGGTGCCCGCTTCATTTCCGGCGACCGCTCCGGCCCGTGTTTCGACTTCCGCTCCTCCCGTTGCCGATTTGAATCAGGTTGTCAATTCGGCTAGCGCTGCTTATCACCTTGATCCGGATCTGGTGAACAGCGTCATTCATGCCGAGAGCGGATTCAACGCTCGAGCCATTTCTCCCAAAGGTGCGCAGGGTTTGATGCAGTTGATGCCTTCGACAGCGAATTCACTGGGCGTGAACAACGCCTTCAATCCGCAGCAGAACGTGGGTGGAGGAAGCCGCTACCTGCGCGAATTGCTGGAGCGCTACAACTTCGATCTGGTGAAGGCTCTCGCCGCCTATAACGCCGGACCCGAGCGCGTGGATCAGTATCACGGCGTGCCGCCCTTCCGCGAAACCCGCGCTTATGTGGCCCGCATCATCAAGGAATACAACCGCAAGATCGCCGAGCAGGAAAAAGCCGAGGCTCTGGCGAAGAAGAAGGCCGCGCAGCAAGCCAAGGTCGCCGACAAACCCCCGACGGCCAAACCCACCACAACGCCGGCCAATCGTTCCGCCAAGACGCAAAAACGCGCCGCCAATTCCGCTCCCCTGCCCTCAGCCAGTCCCACCGGCGTCAACGCCGCACGTTGACCCTCACTCCCCGCTCATTTACCTTCACAATGGGGTTGTGCTTGGCAGTGTCGGCCCTGCATTCTTACTCATGAAGAACCGGCAATACGTGATCTATGCGGCGGTTATCGTCATACTGGCCGCGCTCGTTTACCTTCAATTCCGCACATGGAAGAACTTTGATTGGGCTACTTTTTTAAGCCAAACCGGCCACGTTAACAAGCTTCGGGTCCTTTTTGGTGTCGCATGGATTTATCTGGCTTATGTTATGCGTGCCATTCGCTGGAATATATTTCTTCGTCCGGTGCGTCGCGCTTCCGCCGTCCGCCTAATGACGCCGACCATTGTGGGGTTTACTGGGCTGGCGTTACTGGGCCGCGCCGGAGAAATGATTCGCCCTTACCTCATTGCACGTAAAGAAAACCTGAGTTTTTCATCCCAACTCGCTGTCTGGGCTGTCGAACGAGTCTTTGACATGGCCGCGTTCGGGCTTCTCCTTGTATCGGCGATTGCCGTTGCGCCAACGACCAGGGCACTACTTCGCTTTTATCGTATTGGAGACATTGGCACGATAGCTGTTGGCGTAATCGCCGTGGCATTCGGAGTTTTCATGATCTGGAAAGGTGACCACGTCATAATTTCGGTCACCGGCAGCCTTTCGCCCAGCGTGTCCGCTTTAGGTCGGCGAGCCGCATTGCTCATTCGTGAATTTCGAAGCGGTCTCAACGCAATTCGGGACCTATGGTCGCTGTTGTATGCAATTGTTGTCTCCGTTTCCATGTGGATCATGATCGCTCTCGCTTACCGTGAGGTATTGCAGTCCTACGGCCAGGGGCCCGTCGATCTGCCGATTTTGCAGGTACCGTTGCTCATGCTGTCCAGCATGCTGGGGTCCTTGGTGGCGCTGCCCGGGGTTGGAGGCGGCACTCAACTCGCAACCATTTTCACCTTGCGCAAAGTTTTCAGTGCGCCCCAGGAATTGGCGGCCAGTTGCGGAATTCTATTGTGGCTCGTGACCTTCGCGTCGGTCATTCCCGCAGGACTTATACTTGCCCATCGCGAGCGCCTGTCGTTGCGCAAGCTTTCCGCGGAGAGCGAGCAGGCCGAAGATGTTGCAGCAAGCGAGAATATATCGGGACCGTAGTGTTCGGCGTGCGACAAATCATCTGTTTTCAGCTTGTTTTCCTAAGATCCGGCATCTGAGACCGGAACCCTAACTGCTACAATCCACTATGGATGTCGTACCGGACGATTCGCCATGAAATGCCCTTTTTGCGGCTTTGAAAACGACAAGGTAGTCGACTCGCGCGAAAGCAAGGAAGCCGATTCCATCCGCCGCCGCCGCGAATGTCTCAAGTGCGAGAAGCGCTTTACTACCTACGAGCGGATCGACGAAATTCCGTACATGGTGGTCAAGAAGGACGGACGGCGCGAGCGCTTTGACCGGCAGAAGGTCCTGAACGGACTGATGCGCGCCTGCGAAAAGCGGCCCGTCCCGATCGGCAAGCTGGAACAGATCGTCAACGAAGCCGAGAGCTTTGTCATCGAGTCTCCCGAGCGCGAACGCAAAACCAGCGAAATTGGCGAGCTGATCATGAACCGGCTTCGCCGCCACGACAAAGTCGCCTACGTCCGGTTCGCGTCCGTCTATTTGGACTTCAAAGACGTGCAGGAGTTCATGACGGAACTCAAGGATCTGCTGAAGACCAAGGACGCGGAGCCGAAAAAACATTGAATCATTTAGTCATTTAGTCATTGAGACATCAAGGCATGGAATTGCATACGCTGGAGAAAGCTGCGGAGCTGAAGGAGCGTACCAAGTCGTTTGCGATCCGAGTTGTCACGCTCTTCCATTCCCTGCCGCGTTCTCCCGATGCACAAACGCTAGGTAAGCAACTGCTGCGATCCGGCACCTCGGTCGCGGCGAACTATCGATCCGTCTGTCGATCCCGGTCGAGAGCAGAATTCATCGCTAAGATGGGCGTCGTGATGGAAGAAGCGGACGAGTCTGCCTTCTGGCTCGAACTGCTAAGCGAAACAGGAGTGCTCAATGCGCAGAGAACCCAGAACTTTGCTTAAGGAAGCCAACGAGCTAGTAGCCATCTTTGGCGCATCCCTGCGGACTTCAAAGGCCGGTTCAACCCGATTTAATGACTAAATGATTCAGTGACTAAATGACTCAATCCCACAAAGTAACTCTCATCCCCGGCGACGGCATCGGCCCCGAAGTCATTCAGGCCGCCGTTCGCATTCTCGAAGCGACCGGCGTCAAGTTCGAATGGGAAAGCTTTGCTGCCGGCAGCGAAGCTTTCGAAAAATACCATGAGTACATTCCCAAGGAGCTGACCGCATCCATCGAGCGCACTCATGTTGGCCTGAAGGGGCCCGTGACTACGCCAATTGGCGGCGGGTTCTCCAGCATCAACGTGGAGCTGCGCAAGAGGTTTGAGTTGTTTGCGAATTTCCGCCCCATCCGCAATCTTCCGCACATCCCGACCCGTTATCCCGACCTGGATCTCATCATCGTGCGCGAAAACACCGAAGGCCTTTATTCGGGGATTGAGCACGAGGTCATCCCCGGTGTGGTCGAAAGCCTGAAGATCATTACCGAAAAAGCTTCCACGCGCATCTCCCGTTTTGCCTTCGAGCATGCCCGCAAAGCCAAGCGCAAGAAGATTCACTGCATCCACAAGGCCAACATCATGAAGCTGTCCGACGGCCTGTTTTTGCAATGTGCGCGCAAGGTTGCGAAGGAATATCCCGAGATCACATACGGGGAGCACATTGTCGACAACACGTGCATGCAACTGGTGATGAACCCTTATCAGTACGACATCCTGCTGCTCGAGAATCTTTACGGCGACATCGTTTCCGACCTGTGCGCGGGGTTGGTGGGCGGACTGGGCCTGGTG
>PLHN01000363.1 GCA_003139975.1 Acidobacteriaceae bacterium | reverse complement strand
TCGATCACCTCGGGCGGGAAGCGGTGAGGGATGTGATGCTTGCGGATCATGATTTCGACGTCGACGCCGAAATCGTCTTCTTCGCCAAGAATTTCGACGACGCGGCCGCGCGGGTTTTGCGTGGCGCTCGGCCACTCGGTGATTTCGACATCGACCACAACGCCTTCGAGATCCTGCCAGTCCGAGTGGGCTTTCGCTTCGTCGCCGATGACACGATGCTGGACAGCTTTTGATTTTCCGGGCTTGCTTTTTTCCGCGTTCTCGGCGCCCTCTGCGGTTGGAGGCTTGGGAATCTCCATCCCCGGTGGAATCACGATCTCCTGTGTCACCTTCTCGTCGATGGGCTTGACGTAATTGTGCCGCCGGTCGTAGTGGAAGATGCCGACAACGGTTGGGTGGGCGCGCGAGACCGAGCGCAGGATGCGGCCTTCTGCGCGCCCATCGGTGCGGAAGGCGGAAATTTCTACCAGCACGCGATCGCCGTGCATGGACGAACCGACAGCAGGCGGAGGAATGAAAACATCGCCAGCAAGGCGTGCCTTCAGATTCGGCTCGAGCGAATTGGTGTCGGGGATGACGAAGCCGTAGCCGTCGCGATGCATGCTGAGCCGTCCGACGAGCGTATTGCGTCCTGTTTTGGCCTGGGGAATCGAATAGCGCCCTTGGTCAACCTCGAGCAGTTGGCCTTTTTTCACTAGCGCGTAGAGCTGGTCGGTCAACTCACGGCGGGCCTCGCCGCCCCGTGCCCCTAGTTCGCGCAATAACTGTTTGTGGCTAGCCGTCTTTTTGGGCTGCCGCTCGATGTGGCGGAGGATGGAGGAATCGGAAAGCGGAAAGCTCATTTTGTAATTTTGTAATCGGGTAATTTAGTAATCCCAAAATCTTCTTGGGCGTCCGGCCTGGCCTGCTTAAGTTGTGCAACGTCTTAAATTGCGAAATTACCCGATTACCAAACTACAAAATCTCTACTTCAGATATTTCTCTTCCAGCATCCGCTGATGATGCAACTCGTGCCCGGCAATGATGTAGGCGAGCGCGCGCACGGTGACCTCATTGTTGTTGGCGACGCCGCGGCGGGTCCAGGCCGGCTCGTCAAAATTGCGGAACAACGACAAAGTCGCGCGCCGGACGGCGATGAAGTCTTCGATCAGATCGGGCAACGGATGCTGCGCAAACGGCGCGTTAGCGACATAATTATTTTCGTCAAATCCCGGAAGCGGCGTCGAATCGTCGCGCGCGATGCGCAACGCGCGGTAGCACATGATGCGCTCGGCATCGCAGACGTGGCCAAGAACTTCTTTCACGCTCCACTTGCCGGGCGCGTAGCGGATGTCGCCGTCCGATTCTTGTCGGCCGGAGAGCAGAAGCAGCATCTGGCGGCGCTGCTCGTCGAGCGTGGCTAGAATGTCGTTTCCCTGAACCTCAGAGATGTAGTTCTCATAAAAGGAAGCGTATTCTCCCTTTTCGGGACGACCGATGGCGGTGGCAAGCGTGGTCATAAAATCCCTCGAATGCAGCAAATGGAATTATTCGACATCCCCACTATCCATACTATCGCGATTCGGTTCCATGCAGGTGTGGGCAGAAATGGGTCGGAGCCATGAATGGATTACACGCGGGCGCGGACAAGGGACGACGCGGCATGACGAGGGGAACCACGGAAATCCCTACAAAAACATGGATTTCCACAGCTTGCCTTACGAAAGTAGGGAGTAGAATCGCTTTGGCCACCGAAATGCGGCGGTGGATCTGAATCCCTTAGTTAAGGAAAGGATTTCAAGCACAATGTGGAAGCCCACGAATCAACCTGCCACTCCTGGCCGTCCGACTGAGCCAGAGCGTCCAAGCGCGACCGTCCCCACGGCACCGGTTGCAACCGAGCCCGCCGCTCAGGCGCGCCCGGTCACGACCACCACTTCCGACCAGGCCACGATTGGCAAGTCGCTGGTCATCAAAGGCGAAGTGACTGGTTCTGAATCTCTTTACATTGATGGCAGGGTGGAAGGATCGATCAACCTCTCCGGGAACCGCGTGACCGTAGGCCGCAATGGTGTGGTCTCGGCGAATATTAACGCGCGGGAAATCGTGGTCCTCGGGAAAGTGCGCGGCAATCTCACCGCCAGCGACCGCGTGGATATCCGCAGCGATGGCTCGCTCACCGGCGATGTCGTAGCGGCGCGTATTTCGATCGAAGACGGCGCCTTCTTCAAGGGCGGAATCGACATCCGCAAGGCCGGGTCGAAGCCGGAAGAAGCAAAAGCGGCCGCGGCATCGGCCGCGCCGGAACCAGCGATCGCGGCGAGGGCGTAAAAAGCTGTTCGTCCTTCGGCTTTCGTCGTTGGCAAAAGCGACTGTCGGGGAAAACGTTTGTGTAGAGAAACGGGCCTTTTCTGCGGGCCCGTTTCTTTTTGGATTCAAGAATGACGTCCGGACGGCGAAACTACGAGCGACGAAGGACGAACAACGAACGACGTTTTTACGGCTCTTCTCTTGTAGCCATCGTTTCAGAAGTCTGACCCTCGGCGACGGGCGGGAATGACGGTGATCGTTTCCCGCGCAGGTCGGCAGGCAATTCGCTCCGTAGAATCCACAATCCTGCTGCCACCGCTGCAGCCCAGGTCAGTGAGCCGAGCGCCAGCGCGGCCAGATCGGCGCGGCGGCTGCCATTGAGCGAGACGACTTTTGCCACTTCATAGGCGAGCGCGCCGGAAACGGCTCCCGTCAGCGCGGTCTTGCCCAGTTCCTTCCAGTTCAATCCGCCGAACGGAACCAATCCCCGAATGTGCAGCAGCCAGGCAATCACGACGGTGTTTGCCGCGATTCCGAGATCGGAGGCAATGGCCAATCCGGTGACCGAGAGCCGATGGAACAGCAGCCGATACACCGGCAGTGAAGCGAGCGTGATAAGGCTGCTCGCGACCATCGGTGTGAGTGTGTTGCCCGAGGCGTAGAAAGCGCGCGCGTAAAGTCCCTGGCTTGACCACAACGCCAGCGACAACGAGAACCACAAAAAATAGAGAGCAGTGGATTCAGAATCGAAGAAGGTAAAGCTTCCCCGCCGATAGACCAGATCAACCAGCGGCAGGGCAATCGCGACCATCCATCCCGTTGCCAGCAGTGATCCAGCCGTGATGCGATAGACCGAGGCGTTTACTGTTCCGGCGAACTCCTCGAACTTCTTCTCGCCAAACAGGCGGGAGAAGAACGGCAGCGAGGCTTGTCCTGTGGCCTGCCCCAAAATCGCAATGGGCACGGCGAACAGACGTTTGGCATAGTTGAGGTGCGCAATCGCTCCGACGCTACTGGAGCCGAAGAAGCGGAGGATCCAGTCGTCGGCGGCGACGAGCGAAACTCCCAGCATAAGCGGGATGGAAAGATGGACCCATTCGCGAAATGCCGGGTTCTTCACCTCGAAGGACGGACGATAACCGGCGCCGATCTTGGCTGCGCCGATGGCGTTGATCAGGAATGGACCGACCACGCTGCCGGCGAGCGCGCCATAGGCTAGGGCCGCGATCCCAAACCGGTGGCCTCCGGCGATTCCTCCCGCAATGATAAAGACGTTGTAGATGAGAGGGCCGAAAGCGGGAAACAGAAATAAGCGATGCGAGAGCAGCACAGCGGAAACCACTCCGCCGACGTAGAAGAAGATTTGCGCGGGCAGCAGGATGCGCGTCAAGTGGACGCAAAGCTCCATCTCTTGCGGCTGGAACCCGTGGAACATCCAACTCACAAATTGCGGCGTGAATATCTCGGCGATGAATGTGCCAGCGACCAGAACAGTCGTCATCACGGTGATGATGATGGAGAAAGTCTTCTGCGCATCCTCCTCGCGTTTCTCGGCAAGAAATCGCGTGTAGATCGAAATAAACGTGATCGAAGCGGAACCGCCGGCAACGATGTAGTTCAGCCAATCGGGCAGCGTGAAAGCGGCGACGTAGACATCGACCGCGCGGCCTGCGCCAAAAGCGTAGGCGATGTAGGCTTCGCGCATGTATCCGATCACGCGCGACAGCATGATCGTCGACATGAGCAACAGCGTCGCGGAAAACGCGGTGTGCTGATGGGATGGACGGAAGAAGCGCAGCAGGCGCATTTCAGGAAGATCGAGGACGACGGATCGCGCCTCCGAAAGCAAAGATAGCACAGTACTGGATCGGCGAGCGAGAGCGGCAGGCCTACACATCGCAAAAGGCGCGGCGTCTGCGCCACCTGGCGCTGCTGACTGCGCCGCACCAGAGATTCGTCACTTTTCGAGTGTTAGCCGCGTCACAGTCTGAGCCCGGAACCAGGACTAGGCTGAAAGAGCCGCGTTACCGAGAAAATCGTAACGCCAGTCTCTCGCCGAGTTTCTACTTTCGAGCGCGGGTTGCCCCGCCGCCGAGGAGTTGCCGATGCCAGTCGCAGATACAGTCAAGACGCTGCTCACCCGAGGCAGACTCCAATCCATCTCGCTCCCCATCATGAATGGACTGGCCCGGCTCCAGGGGCGCGGCCTGCGCCGAATTTTTGTTGAAGACGGAATCTGGATGCATCAAACGTCCAGCGGTTATTTCGCCTACCATCAGCCCTACGTGCGATTAGATCTGTCGCGACTGGATGAGATCGCGCGCTGCCATTTCTTATGGGGCTACACGCCCAAAGCCGGCGACGTCATCATGGACGTCGGAGCGGGCGTGGGCGAGGAGGCTTTGACGTTCTCCCGCGCCGTCGGCGCACGCGGCAAAGTAATCTGCATCGAGGCCCATCCGCGGACCTTTCGCTGCCTGGAAAGGCTGGCGCGATATAACCGCCTCGAGAACGTGATTGCGATCCATGCGGCAGCGACCGAACCCGGCCGTTCCGTCGTCACCATCGAAGATGCCAGCGCATATCTGGCCAACCGCTTAGACGCCGCGGCAGGGATTCCTATTCCGGCGACCACGCTCGATGCCCTTCATCAACAACAGAATCTGGGGCGCATTCATTTCCTGAAGATGAATATCGAAGGATCGGAGCGCCTCGCCATTCACGGCATGACCGAGACTTTGCGGCAGACTGAAATCCTGTGTGTGTCGTGTCACGACTTCCTGGCGCGCCGAGCCAACGATGCCGGGTTACGAACTAAGGGCACGGTCCGCAACTTTCTACAGCAGAACGGATTCGACGTTGTCGAGAGGCTCGAACCCGGCCTTCTGCCTCACCTGGGCGACCAGCTATGGGCCTATAACCCAGCCCTTGGGAAGAAACCCCAAAGCAACGCATTGCCATCGCTGATGCCCCGGCAATAATCGGCGCTTACCAGTGGAGATACCCGTCTATCTAATTGAAATCAGGCACGATAGCAATTGACATCCGTTTTACCTCCGCTCCATTTCCATTTCCCGCTTGCCCGCGTCATATAGCCGTAGCACGGAGGCAGTTATGGCGGTTGCGACCTCAGTAGGGGCGACTTCAATGGAAGACTTTGCGGAACAAATCAATCCGGGCACATTGGCGGAGGCCCGTCGGGCCGAGTTTCGCCAGGCTGCCCGCGTGCATGGCAGCTGGCTAGCGGCGGCCGAGAAGCGCACGCTGGTCTGGATGGCCGAGCGCATGCC
>PLHN01000340.1 GCA_003139975.1 Acidobacteriaceae bacterium | reverse complement strand
CTCTGCGCCTTGAAGAAAGCACGGTCGAGGCGTACAAGGCCGGTGGCCGCGGTTATCAGACCCGCATGGCCGCCGTGCTGGAAGAGCACGCGAAATAATTCCCGCCAAATGCAACGGATCCCCGGACCAGACGCACCCAGGCCCCGGTCCGGCAAAAAGAAGGCTGCCGAGGCGCGCCCGGACCTTCGCCAAAGTCCGCTTTAGCGACCGGGGGCTTGGCATGAGCCATGGTTGGCCTTGTTATCGCTCATATGCTGGACTATTATGAGCGATACAAAAGCATTCTTATCGCTCATGAACTGGAACTGGCAACAACCCGATTGGCCCAGGTTCACCTGGGACAAGTCTCGTCTGGCACAGGCCGAGCAACAGTTTCTGCTCGGGGCCGGCACGCTCATAGGCGCAGTCAAGCATCTGGACGGAGAAGAGCGCAACCAGATCACGGTCGAAACCGTGAGCACCGAGGCCGTGACCACCGCAGANNCCATCAGCACCGAGGCCGTGACCACGGCAGAGATCGAAGGCGAGATTCTAGATCGCGCCAGCGTGCAATCCTCGATCCGCCAACAGTTCGGACTGGCGACAGACAAACGGCGTGTCGGACCCGCCGAGCAGGGCATGGCTGAGATGATGGTCGATCTCTACCGCTCCTACGCCGTGCCGCTTTCGCGCGAGATGTTGTTCACATGGCATCGGATGCTTGTCCGCGGCAGGCATGATCTCAAAGATGTCGGATGCTATCGAACCGGCGGTGAGCCGATGCAAGTGGTCTCGGGGGCAATTCATGAGCCCAAGGTGCACTTCGAAGCACCGCCGTCGGCGCGTGTGGAGTCAGAGATGGAGCGCTTCATCGCCTGGTTCAACCGGTCCGGACCGAGCAATGGCGAGCCTATGCCCGCACTGACAAGGGCGGGGATGGCGCACCTCTGTTTCGAGTGCATCCATCCCTTTGAAGACGGCAACGGCCGAATTGGCCGTGCACTGGCCGAAAAATCCCTGGCACAAAGCATTGGCCGGCCAACTTTGACGGTGTTGGCGGCCACGATCCTTGCCAAGCGCAACAGTTATTACGACGCACTCGAAGCGGCGAACAAGCAAAACGAAATTACGGGATGGCTAGCCTGGTTTGCAGGAGTGTCGATTGAAGCGCAACAGCGCACCACAGCACTCGTCGAGTTCTTGATCGATAAGGCAAAGCTGCTCGATGGTCTGCGCGGTCAACTAAACCAGCGTCAAGAGAGAGCGCTGCTCCGCATGTTGCGCGAAGGTCCCGAAGGCTTTGCGGGCGGCTTGAGTGCTGGCAAGTACGCCGCCATCACGGGAGCGTCGCCGGCGACCGCGACTCGCGATCTAGTCGAACTGGTAACCAAGGGTGCGCTGGTTCGGACGGGCGAGCACAAGCACACGCGCTATCAACTCAACATGCCGTTGCGCGCAGTGGCCTCCGTCGTGGTGAACGAACGAGGAGAGGTTGTTCAAGGGTGACACGCGATCAACGCGACTTGTCACCTTCCCGTGGTGGATCGCTGGTCTAGACCACGGAGATACGCTGCGTCCACCGGAGGATCGGCGGCAGGCCCTACCCTGGACACTACTCTCCTGCTTAGCGTCTAGCGCTGATTTGGCTGGTTCGGGTAGGAAGGCGCCGCGTTGTTTCTGCTCAATTTCAAGGAAATGTCAGCAGATCGGGCTTTGTCGTGCGGGTCCTTCTCCGGGCCTGCCTGAGCGTTGTACCATTTTCCCGCGTTTGCGGGCCGCCGAACTGGCCAGACTATTGGCCTCAGTATTGTTCTCACGACGAACGTGGGAGATCGAGAAATCAAGCGACCGGGCCAACTTCGGACAGATCCCCGGACCAGACCCACCCAGGCCCCGGTCCGGCAAAAAGAAGGCTGCCGAGGCGTGCGCGGACCTTCGCCAAAGTCCGCAAGGGCACATTGTCGTTTTACACAACAATCCCAGTCCGCACCCGCACCTCCCGTGGCCAGGTCACGAGCTTTGACCCTGGACTTCTGCTTGGCGACCAGGCGCTGCATGAACCTGGGCCCTTCCTTTTGTGGTCCTTGCCGTAGTACATTCGTAATCCTGTCCTCGCAACGTCCGGAGGCGATGTCCTACGGCTTCTCCCGAGAATTACTGCCTTGGCCCCAGCGAACAATTCGGGTTCACGTTCTGAATGTAAATAGAATTGTTGCCGATGCGGTCGTCCGCCCACGCCACGGCGGTAAGGCCGGAACGCGCAGTGGCCACTGCCAGTCCATATTTGTTGGCTGGAGCCGACGAGACCGGAAACGGCGCGCATGTCACCTTGCCGTTTCCATTGAGCTTGGCGGCCTGCATCGTCGACAATCCGTATCCCGGCGAATCCACCCAGAACACCAACGCCCCGGTGCCAATCTGCACATTCTTGACGAAGGTCTGGGTGTCGGAACCCAGCGGAATCAGTACTACCCCGGTCGAACTCCACTGGGACGTGCCCTGACCGTCAAACTTCTGACCGTACACTCCGTTTACGAATTGGTTGCTGTCTTCCTCCGTCCAGAAGAGAAAAGTTTCGTCGGTCTTGGCCCGGTAGGAGACGGATGGGTCGACCCGCACGTTGTTCGTGTCCGTCGAACCGGGAGAACCGTTGTGCGGAAATGCCTCGCTTCCGTCGGCCCGGATGTGTTGCGCGAAACATTGCAAAATCGGAGTGCTCGTATACCAGGCAAAGATCGCGCCCCCGGCGCCATCCGGAATGAAATACGGAAACTCGCCAAATTGCAGCGAACCCTGATCGAAAATCACCACGTTACTCTTTCCCCACAATATTGTTCCGTCGGCTGCAAGTTTGTTGGCGCGAAGTTGCTTATCGCTGTTGAACCCCGCCTCCCTTACCCAGGAAACAATCACGCTCCCGTTGTCGGCGGCGCGCAGATCCGACAGGAAGTATTGATAGCCCTTCTCATGAAACACGACCGGCTGGGCCCACACCAGATGGCCATTTTTGTCGAGTTTCTGAATCTTCACATTGAGGGTACTTCCCACCCCCTCACTCCAACCAACCACGGCGCCGCCATCGCTGGTGCCTATGATTTTCGGAGAGTAGTGCCCGGCACCGTTGCTGGTGAGCTGCACGCCGTAGGTTCCCCACAATGGATTGCCTGACTTGTTCATCTTGGCCGCAGTCACCTGCTGATTCCTGCTTTCCCGCGTGTCCAGGAAAGCGAGCAGCGCATTGCCGGTGGTGTCGATGTCCAGGCCATAATCCTCAGTGGAACTGTTGCTCAGATCGGCGACCAGATTGCCATCGTGCGGGAATTGTTCCACGCCGGCCGAATCCAACCGCTGCAGGTACACGTCGTAGCCGACGGGCGGCGGGCTGTTGGGGTCTGCGTCAAACCAGCTTACGTACCATTGGCTGTTCGGCAGAGGTTTTACTTTTGGTTGAACCTGGTCGTTGCCCAGCTTGTCGGCTAGAGGAAGGTTCACCGACGGATCCGACGACCACTGTCCCCAGGCAGCCTGCGCGATCGTGAGACACACGATTAGCATCGTTATCAAAGCCATCTTGTTCTTCATGGACTTCTCCTGGTTTGACTGCACTTAAAAAAAGCGGCAATCATTGCCCCGCGATCGTACGCGCGGCGCGGCTTTTGGTCAATTTGGCCCGTGGTCACGGGCCGTATCATCTGAGCGGGAATCTCCTTCTTGACCCCCACAGATGGCTGGCATTGTCCCGCCAATGTCTTTTCGCGTCAATGTGAAACACTTTTCACCCGGATCGCCGCCACCCGGTCCGTGTGCGCTCGGGTCTGCGACAAGCAAGCCATCGGGCTGAAGCAACGAGGCCAGCGCGTGATCACGCCGGTGAATACCGCTCATCGCACGGTTGTCATGGCCATTGAGCGGGGCAAACTCCAGGATCTCATCTTCGACAATCGGGCCCTGGCCAGCCATCGCGCGATGGCCGCCATTCTTGGTGTGATTCTGAAACTGCCGCCGTTGAAACAGTTCATGGCGAACCAGCAAATGAAGTCACGCTATTTAGATAATCTCTTGTCCAGTCATAAGGCGAAACACGCAGAAGCGTCGGTTTGAGAATTACAGAAGAGCATAAAGAGTGCCAACATTGAAGCTCCAGTAAATCCAATCACCGTGCTCTGCAGTTCAAAAGGAGGTTTATGTCTGATTTGCAGGCTCGATTTGCACAAGCTCAACAGGATGTGAACGCTCTTGCCGAGCGCCCGGACAACAACACTATGCTGAAGCTATACGCCCTCTATAAACAGGCGACCCAAGGCGATGCCACGGGCGAGCAGCCGGGCAGCTTCGATTTCATCGGCCGCGCCAAATTCGATGCCTGGAGCGCGATCAAAGGCACCACTGCACAAGATGCAAAGCAGCAGTACATCGACCTGGTTTCCTCCTTGCTGCCCTGACTCTACCTATCGATCGCGGTGGGGAGGGACACCGGGTGGTTTTGCCTTGGAGCTATGCGGCCCTCCAGCTTGACACACTAAATTAACTGGAAGTCTTCTTCTTTTCTGCCTTCGCCCAACGGGCACGAATCGCTTTCTGAGCAATCTCTCGCCGTTTTTCCGGGGTCAGTTTCTCCTGTCGCGCTTTCGCGCCTAGGCGACCCAGAGCTACGGCATTGGGATTCTTCTCTTTCTTGTCGGACATTGGGCAAGGTCAAACTTAGCCTTACTCATATCAAGAAAGCAAATTCTGCGTTGACATCTATACTAAGCGCTGAGCATACTTACCGATGAGTGTACTGAGCGCTTAGTATGAATGGAGGGATGGACGTTTATGAAAAGGAAAAAGACGGCAGGACAGACAAGCATCCGCGTGGCTCGAAGGCTTTGGAACAATCTCTCTCGGGAGGTTCTCGCGAAGCTCGAGGAGATTGCAAACCAATACAAGTTCTCAGTGGGTGCCGGTGACTTGATCTACTTAAATAACGGTTGGTATGTCACACACACAGGACTAATTGGGCTGGCGCGTCGCAAGAGATGCAGCGGTATCCATG
>PLHN01000151.1 GCA_003139975.1 Acidobacteriaceae bacterium | reverse complement strand
TCATGATGTCGCGTTTTTTCGCGGCAGCCATCTCGGTGGTTTCGCTCGGATCGAAGCTGAGAGTCACCACGTCGAAATCCCTGCCGAGCTGGAACGTCAGCGCCTTCATCGAACCGACCAGTCCCTGAAGCAACTCGCTGCACAGCATCGGGCACTGATAGTAGCCGAGGTTCAAAATTACCGGACGCCCGTGGCCGAAGTAGTCGCCGAGTTTCACCGGGTTGCCGAGTTCGTCGCGAAACTCGAGATCGCCCGGTACCTCGGCGTTGAGGTGCTGCTCGATGCCGACGAACTCAAGTCCTGGGGGCCGCTGATTGGCCGGGGGCGACATGATTCCGCCCATCATGGGGCCACGCGCGCTCTGGGCGAGCAATGTGCCCGCCGTTAGCACCAACATCAAAATCGCAAGACTGCTTTTCCGAAACACTGCTTTTTCCTTTGCTGCGGTCCTACTCTTTCGATACCGCGGCCTTCTTCGTGGACGCTTTGGCTGCAGCGGCGACGCCGGACTCTGCTCCGCTGGCCGGACGCACGGGCAGTCCACGCTCGACGATCAAATGCATGGCCTGATCGATCGGAATATGCGCCACTCCAACTTGTTGATCGACCCATCCATAGCTGTTCAGTTGATCTTCCTGTTTCAACAGGAAGTCCTTGAACTGCCCGCGTTCATCGCTTTCGAGCATGGGCGTACCGTTTCCCTTGAACTTCTCCATGTAGTCCTTTGTTACAACCCGCGCCGCCGGGCCCCTCGAAGTTACAAGCGGGCTGGCGGTGGACATCTGGTCGTGCTCGTATTTATCCAGGAACGAATACATGCCGACGATGATGAAGTAAATCACCAGGCCGACGATCGCTAGGCCAATCATGAACACGAAGACGCCGCGCGTGCTTAAATCTTCACGCTCGAACGACGTCTCCGGGTTCGTTTGACCGTCATTCAGTTCCTCATTCATGCGACGGCTCCAAATGTCTTAGCGTCTGCGGCGCGTATACGGCAAGCAGCGGGCGCGCTCTCAGATTGCGGAAGAAATACGCCATCCACAAACCGCCCATTCCGGCGATCACGGCGAAGTGCACCCAGCTTAGATGAAATTCAGGGCGCGAGGCGGGCTCGATGTGCCAGTAAATATCGACGATGCGCATAAAGATGAGCCAGGAGGCCAGCAGCGCCAACTGGCCCAGATTCTTCTTCAAACTGCGCGATAGCAGTAGCGCGAACGGCACCGCAAAATGAAAAATGACTAGAAACAGACCTACGCCGCCCCATCCGCCGCTCATGCGGCGAACATACCAGGGAATCTCTTCGGGTAAGTTGCCCGCCCAGATGATGAGCCATTGCGAGAAATTGAAGTACGCCCACACCATCACGAACGTGAGCATGAACTTGCCGTGGTCATGCACTTCGGTGGTCGTAAGGTAGCCCGAAGCCGGCCTGCGTTTGCCCAG
Source organism: Acidobacteriaceae bacterium (assembly GCA_003139975.1). GTDB lineage: Bacteria > Acidobacteriota > Terriglobia > Terriglobales > Acidobacteriaceae > Acidiflorens. The sequence goes on along the minus strand of PLHN01000151.1, from coordinate 2,756 downwards.
GATGCTCTCGATCACGACCACGAAACAATAAGCAGAAAGCGCTTCTCCAGCCACGAACAGCAACCCGTAGATGGTTGAGATCCAGCGNNACCCAGTCGATGACAGCAAAGGAAATTGTAAGTGAGTAAATGACCAGACCGATACCGCTCAACGCACGGAAGCGCAGCGTGCTCTTCTCGCCACCAGCAGGCGTATCTTGCTCGCCGGACCAACGATTCAAAAAGTAAGCCATGCCGATCCAGATCGCGAAGTAAATAACGGCGCGCAGCAGAATGCCATTGAAATTGAGATAACTCTGCGCAATGTCAGCAAGCTTGGGATTCTTTGCCAGTTCCTCAGGCCGCGCCCAGGGATAAAGCCGGCGGAGATTGAGCAGGATCGGAATAAACAGAGCGGCCATCAGTGGCAACGTCGTCATCCCCGCTTCCAGAATGCGGCGAATCACCGNNATGAAGCCGATGAGGTAGGCGGAGAAGAAATCGGTCTTTGCGGCATCGGTTCCGGCAACGAACCAGCCGACAAGTGTGAGCCCAGCGCCCAGCGCGCCGATGATGAGCGAGCGCTGCTGTATGGTTTGTGCCACGGCCGGTGCCATTAACTCGGACTTATTCATCGTCGCCGTGGTCATTTCGGCTCCTCTTTTTTCTGCTGCCTTTCGGGCTGCCTGCCTTCTTCGCCGCCCTCGCCACGGGGCGCGGCTACAACCACCGGCAGCGTTGCTCCATTGCCAATGTCACCAAACTGCGGAGGAGGCGAAGGGACCTTCTGTCCCGCCGGAATATCCGCGGGGGTCGCGTCTTGACTGAGCTGCAGCGCGCGAATGTATGCCGCAATACACCAGCGGTCGCGCGGCGCTACTTGCGTCCCATATTCCGGCATCACGCCATACCCGTTTGTGATCACGTCAAAGAAGTAGCCGATCGGCGCCTTGCGGAGCCTCTCAATGTGATACGACGGAGGCTGGCGGAATCCGCGCGACGGAATAAATCCGTTGCCATCGCCGACGCGCCCATGACACGGAGTGCAATTAATGTTAAAGCGCTCCCGGCCGCGCGCCAATACCTCAGCGGTCACCGGAAACGGCATGTACTCTCCCGGAGCGTTGTCGATCTTTCCCGTGTAGAAGTAGGTGTCTTCGTGCAGGTCGCCGCGCGCTATTGTGCCTTCGACCGGCAGACGCGCCGAGCGCTCGTCGCCGAAGAAATCGCTCTTCGCCAGCGGACGGTAATAGGGCTGGATGTGCATATCGAGACGGCACCCGGCCGTAACGCCGATCAGCAGCAAAATCGTGGGCAGAAATCTGCGGGCGCTCGTCATGCTAGCTCGGCACCTCCGCGATCATGCGTGGCGACAACCCTTTCAAGAAGTTGAGCGTTGCGGCCGAGTCATATTTCGGATCGCTCGAAAACACCACCAGAAAAAACTTGTTCTCGGAAGCTTTCTTAAACTCAGGCACGTTGAACACAGGATGATATGGCATAGGCAGCCCGTTCAAAGCGAGCATGCCGAACACCGCCGAAAGGCCACCGAATAGAATCGTCATTTCGAAGGTTACGATGATGAACGATGGCCACGAGTGATACGGGCGGCCGCCTATGTTAGTCGGATAAGTAATGGCGGCGACCCAATATTGCAGCATATATCCCGACAGCCCGCCAAGGATTCCACCGATCAGGACGACTAATGGCACGCGGTTCTTGTGAAAGCCGATCGCCTCCGCCAGGCCCTCGACCGGAAACGGGCTGTAAGCGTCAATCTTCTGATATCCCGCCTCGTGGGCCTTGTGCGCGGCGTCAATGAGTTCCTGCGCCGAGTCGAATTCAGCCATAAGTCCGTAAACCGGGGAAATGACGGGCGATTCGCTCATTTCTCAACCTCCGCCGGTTCGTGAGTATGTGCTTCCGGCAGTAATTGCCGTAACTCGAAAATCGATATCATGGGCAGAACACGCACAAACAACCACATTGCGGTAAGGAACATACCGATAGTACCGACGTATGTCATCCAGTCCCACTTAGTCGGGTAGTACTGGCCCCAGGACGAATTAACAAAGTCGCGCGAAAGACTTACCACAACAATAATGAACCGCTCCAGCCACATGCCGACGAGCACCACAAAGGAGATGAACCAGAGCCATCCAGTGGATACACGGAACTTTTTCAGCCACAAAACCTGGGGAATGCCGATGTTGCACGCCAACAATGCGAAGTACCAGAATTGATAAGGACCGTGCAAGCGATTCCACATTAAGAAGGAATCGAACTGGTTCCCGCTATACCAGCCCATGAAAGCTTCCATGCCGTAACCGTAGGCGACGATCAGACCCGTCGCGAGCATCACCTTGGCCATGGTTTCAAGATGGCGCTCGGTGATGAAATCCTTCAGGCCATAGATAGCGCGAATTGGAATGGCCAGGCACAGCACCATGGCAAACCCGGAGTAAATCGCGCCGGCAACGAAGTAAGGCGGAAAAATTGTGGTGTGCCAGCCGGGAACAATACCGACCGCAAAATCGAAACTGACCACCGTGTGCACGGAAAGGACGAGCGGAGTCGAAAGGCCGGCGAGTAACAAATAAGCGGTCTCGTAGCGATGCCAGTGCCGCGCGGATCCGCGCCATCCCAGGGCAAGAATGCCGTACAAGCGCTGCACCCACCGATGCTGCGCGCGGTCGCGCAAGGTGGCAAGATCCGGAATTAATCCTGTGAACCAGAACACCAGCGAAATCGTGAAGTACGTCGAAACCGCGAACACGT
>PLHN01000006.1 GCA_003139975.1 Acidobacteriaceae bacterium | reverse complement strand
GCGGTCTTGAGCTGCCACTGGTTCTTAAAGAGCGCCGTGTCGTTGATGTACTGGAAGATCTCGCGCAGGTCGTAATCTTTGTCCTTGCGCACGCGAACGCCCCAGAACGGCGGCGTTGGGATTCTGGGAGCGTCGGTCACGACCGCGCTGCGCTCGGCGAAGACGGGACCAGTTTCTTCGTCGACCGCCGTTGCTTTCGAATATTCCTTCACGGTCTTGCCTTCAGTGAGGCGGGCGGCCCGCCTACCGTTCTCCGACGCCAGGTCTTCCATGACGTGCAGGCCGGCGAACGCGTCNNTAGAAAACGGCGTTGGAATATTCACGGCGCAGATCATCTTCGACATACTTGCGCGTGAGCGCGGCGCCTCCGCAAATAACGGGATAGGCTAACTGCTGGCGCTCAAGTTCCTGGATCACGTATTTCATTTCGAGCGTCGATTTGACCAGCAGGCCGCTTAGGCCGATGGCATCCGCTTTGTGCTCGGCAGCGGCGTGGATAATCGAGTCGCCGGGTTGCTTGATGCCGAGATTGACCACTTTATAGCCGTTGTTGGACAGGATGATGTCGACCAGGTTCTNNTTCTTGCCGATGTCGTGGACATCGCCCTTCACTGTGGCCAGCACAATGGTGGCCTTTTGCTGCGACCCGGATTTTTTCTCCATCTTTGGCTCGAGGTAGGCAACGGCTTGCTTCATTACTCCGGCGGAGTCGAGGACCGACGGCAGCTGCATCTTGCGCGCACCGAACAGGTCGCCGACCGTCTTCATACCATCAAGAAGGACGGTGTTAATCAGCTCAAGCGGAGAATAGGAAACTAGCGCTTCTTCAAGTAGTTCTTCAAGGGTGCGCTTGGTGGGACCCTCGCCTACCGACTTTTCGCCGTTGATGATGGCGTACTTCAGCTTGTCCTCGATGGAGAGCGCTGCCACATGCGCCGTAGTTTGCGCTTGCGGCTTGCCCTTCGTGCCGGCGAAGTGCTGCATGTAGAGCTGAAGCGGATCGCCGTTCGACGTATCGCGGTAGATGAGCTTGCGCGCCAGTTCAACTTCTTCTTGAGGTATTTTGTATAGCGGATAGATCTTCGTGTAGTTGACGATCGCCATATCGAGACCGTTCTCGACGGCTTCGTGCATGAAAACCGAGTTGAGGACGCGCCTGGGATAGACATCGAGGCCGAAGCTGATATTGCTCACGCCGAGCACGGTTCTTACTTCCGGTAATTCCTGGCGAATTCGTTTGACCGCGTTCAGCGTTTCGATGCCGGCAGAGCGGTACTCCTCCTGGCCGGTCGAAATGGGCAAGGTGAGCGCGTCGAAAATCAGGTCGACGGGGCGAATGCCGTATTTCTTCGTCGCCAGGTCAAAAATGCGATGGGCGATCGCCACCTTTTTATCGGCAGTCAGCGCCATGCCTTCTTCGTCAATCGTGAGCGCGATGACGGCGGCGCCGTAGCGCTTGGCCATAGGCAGAACCTTCGACGTGCGCTTCTCGCCATCTTCGAGGTTGATGGAGTTGATGATCGCTTTGCCGGGGATGCGTTTGAGCGCCTCCTCGACCACGTCGGCCTCGGTGGAATCGACGAGGATGGGCGCGGGCACGCGCGTGGCAATCCTATCGAGGATGGCGGAGATGTAGCCTTTTTCGTCTTCGCCGACGATAGCGCAGCAGAGGTCGAGCATGTGCGAGCCCTCGTTGGCCAGCTTTTTGGCGAGGGCGAGGATGTCGTCGTATTTCTTGGCGCGCACCAGGTTGCGGAAATGCTCGACGCGCGTGGTCGTGTTCATCTCCTCGGCGACGATCAGCGGCTTGGGCTCGAGATCAAGCGGGACTGAAGTATAGGCGCTGGAGGCGGCGCCGACGGGCTTCACTTCCCTTTTCGCGGGCTCAACATTCGCGACGGCTTCGACTACAGCTTTGAGATGTTCGGGGCGCGTGCCGCAGCATCCGCCGACAATGCGCACGCCGTAATCGACGACAAAATGTTTGTGGAATTTCGCCAGTTCTTCAGGCGTGAGTTTGTAAACCGCGTGGCCGCCTTCGTTTTGCGGCAGTCCGGCATTCGGCAGAACGGAGACTTGCTTGGTCGAGTTGAGGGCGAGATAGCGCACAGCCTCGTTCATTTCGGCGGGGCCGGTGGCGCAGTTCAGGCCGATCACGTCGACATCGTAGGGTTCGAGCGCAGTGAGGGCGGCACCGATTTCGGTGCCGAGCAGCATGGTGCCGCTCTCCTGCAATGTGACCTGCACAGTAACCGGCAAGCGCTTGCCCGCTTTGCGCATGGCTTCAATCACGGCGACGGTTGCGATCTTGGCCTGGAGCAAGTCTTGCGCGGTTTCGATCAGCAGGATATCGACTCCGCCTTCGATGAGCGCCGAGGCTTGCTCCTCGTAGGCTTCGACCATAGCGTCGAATGTGATGTGGCCTAGCGAGGGGAGCTTGGTCGTGGGGCCCATCGATCCGGCGACAAAGCGCGGCTTATCTTTGGTGGAAAACTGTTGCGCGGCTTCGCGGGCAAGTTTGACCGCGGCCAGGTTGATCTCGCGAACGCGGTCGGCAAGATCGAACTCTGTGAGAACGGTGCGCGTCGCGCCGAAGGTATTGGTTTCGACCACGTCGCATCCAACCTGGAGGAAAGCGGCGTGCACGTCGCGGATAATATCGGGACGGCTCAGGACGAGAACTTCGCTGCAGTTCTCTTTGCCCCAGTAGTCGTCGAGCGTGGGCTGCCGCAACTGGATGTTGGTCCCCATCGCGCCGTCGTAAACCACGACGCGTTCTTGCACGGTTTGGAGAAAATCAGGCATTGTGGTTGGTCGTCAGTCGTTAGTCGTTGGTCGTTCGGATTTCGTCGTTCGCTTTGTCTATTCCTTTGCGCCGGTTTTATTCTTGCAGATTATCAAGCTGACTCCGGGTTCGAATCAGTGAAGAGCCATCTGCGAACAGCGAACGACGAATAGCGAACAGCGAGTGACTCCATGCACAAACGCCGGCCCGCGGAGGACCGGCGCTGGATTGATCCTGCAATTCTGAAAGCTTCTAGCTCCCCGGAACCATTTCCGCTGGGGCGCCGCCTGCGGTCTCTGCGGCATTGAACACTGCATTCGCCCCAAGGTGCGCCGGGGCTCCAGCCAGCAACTGCTCTTTGCGGTAAACCAGATTACTGGCGCTGAAGGTCGCCAACTCGAAACCGTGCCCGTGCGTGATTGCGTCGGTCGGGCAAGCCTCTACGCAATATCCGCAGAAGATGCAGCGGTTGTAATCGATGTTGTAGACCTTGGCATAACGCTCGGCGCCGGAGATGCGGCGTTCGGCGGTGTTTTCCGCCGCCTCGATATAGATGCAGTTCGAGGGGCACGCGGCCGCGCAAAGGAAACAGGCGACACATTTTTCGAGGCCGTTTTCGTCGCGCTGCAGAACGTGTTGGCCGCGAAAACGCTCCTGGAACTTGGCGCCTTTCAGCGGCCCGGGACCGTCGGGATAGTTTTCGACCACCGACGGCTGAAACATTTCCTTCAGGGTGATGGTCATTCCCTGCGCGATGGCGCCGATGTTCTTGATTACCGACATTGCCCTTCTAGTATAGCGGAAAGTGGGTTCTTGGCTCTTGGCAACGAGCTCTCAGTTGTCAGTTGTCAGTTCTCAGTTAAAGCAGATTCCTCCCTCGTTCAGAGTGACATGTGCAGGATTTGGCATGGAGAGTCGTTGTTCTTGCCTACCTACGTTGGGGGCACTTTTGTAGACGGTTGCGGGTGCCGGCGGTCACAGTTTCCGATGGTTGCGATTTAGTAACGTGCGCTTAAGGTGGGTTTTCGTCATGACCAGCCATAGTGCGCCATCTTCTTCATTTCGTTCTTCGTCGTTTGGTTCGCCTTCCTCTTCGGCCGTTTTTCTCGTTGTTACTTTTCTGGTGAGTACGCTGCCTGGCGGCCCACTTCGGCGAGCGTTCGCACAAAAGTCGGAACGGACATCCGCATACGCCGGCGCCGAGGAAAAGAAAAACGATCGCCCCGACCTGCTCGATCGCTGGATGATGCGAGGACGGTCGGCTCCGGCGGGAGAATCGGCGGCGGCGCTGCGGCTGCGGGCCCAGCGGAAGAAGATGACAATGCGCGCTGCAGCTACCGCAACAAAAGTGAGCGCGCAGGGGCCCGGATCGGGAGCAGGCGCGGAACCGGACACTAGCGCGTCTTGGGTTGCGCTGGGACCGGCTCCACTGGCTTCAGATCAGAATACTTATGGAGCAGTCGCGGGGCGGGTGACAGCGGTCGCCATTGATCCGACCGATGCGACCGGCAACACCGTCTATGTTGCGGCGGCATTGGGCGGGGTGTGGAAGTCCACCAACGCAGCCAATGCAACTGCCGCGAATGTGACATGGACGGCGCTCACCGATCAGCAGCCCTCGCTCGTGAACGGCGCGATCTCCGTGAAGCCCGATGGCAGCGTAGTGCTAGTGGGAACAGGCGAACCGGATAGCGCGGTTGACAGCTATTACGGTGTGGGAATTCTGCGGTCGACTAATCATGGCGCGAGCTGGACGCCGATTCCCACGGCGACCGGCAACAACCCGGCGCTCTCTTTTGCCGGACTTGGGTTCGCAAAATTTGCCTGGGGTACGTCGCCCGCGACGACCGTGGTCGCAGCCACGGGGACGACGACTTTGGGATTCGATGAAGGCGCAATTACGGACACAACGAATCGCGGGCTCTACTACTCGAACGACAGCGGACAGACGTGGACGTTCGAGGTTCCGCAAGACTCGGGCGTAGCGGTTAGTCCGGCATCGGTTTCGGCAACCGACGTGGTGTACGACGCAAGCGCGGGAATGTTCTTTGCGACGATTCGCTATCACGGCGTGTACTCGTCGACAAATGGGCAGAGCTGGACCCGGCTGGCGAACCAGCCGAATCCTTCTGTGTTGAGTACGGCCAATTGTCCGGCGCAGATTCCGAGCGGCGGCTCGAGTTGTCCGATTTATCGCGGGCAACTGGCCGTGGTGCCCGGGCGCAATGAAATGTATTTCTGGTTCGTCAGTCTGACCACGGGGCCCGACGGCGCGCAGGTGGCGGATGAGGGGATCTGGCGCTCGACCGATGGCGGCAATAGTTGGGCGCAGATTGATGAGACGGGGATCGCGAACTGCGGCGATCCGGGGGGCAAGGGCTGTGGCGTGGATCAGGGATATTACAACCTGGAAATCGCGGCACTGCCCGATGGGGGAGCAACTGATCTCTATGCGGGAGCGGTGAACCTGTTCAAGTGCGCGCTGACGACCGGCGGAACGACCTGCTCGACGCTTGACTCCAATTATCCGAACCAGTGGATCAACCTGACGCACGTGTATGGGTGCAGCTCGATTTCGAGCGTGCATCCGGACGAGCACGGGCTGGCCTTTGCGATCACTGGCGGCAAAGCGCTTATGTATTTCGCCAACGACGGCGGAGTCTACCGCACGCTCGATGGCTACAGCAAGCTCGACAGTGCGACGTGCGGCACGACGAATGGGTTCGACAATTTAAACGCGTCGTCGGTCGCGAACGGGACAATCGGCTCGCTGACGCAGTTCGTGTCGTTCTCGCTCCATCCTACGGACCAGAACACGGTGCTGGGCGGGACGCAAGATAATGGTTCCCCCGCGACGAGTTCGGCCAACGGCAACCCGCAATGGACAACGGTGAACGGCGGCGATGGCGGATATAACGCCATCAACCCCGCGACACCGACTGAGTGGTACACGGCAAACACGTACGTGAACATTTATTCGTGCGCGAGCGGCGTGGACTGCACGACGGATGGGTTCTCGCTGACAGTAGGGAGCGCCGAGGTGGGAGGCGACACGGGCGCGTTTTATACGCCCTACATTCTCGATCCACAGAATCCGGCGGAAATGCTGGTGGGAACGTGCCGCGTTTGGCGCGGGACGCCGACGGTGCCAGCAAGTTCATTCACGGCGATCAGCGTGGATTTCGACACGCTTGCGCCGGCAACTTGCACGGGAGAGGAAGTCAATCTGGTAAGAGGGCTGGCCGCGGGGGGACCAACGGCTGGCGGCCTTTCGACGACGGTCTATGCGACCACAGACGGCACCGGGCCGAATGCAACCGCGCCCTCGGGCGGCGAGGTTTGGGCGACGACGAATGCCGGGGTTGCAGAGATGACGCAAGCGACGGGCGCGATCAATCCGTCCAATTACACGATTTCATCGGTCGCCATGGACACGAGCGATCCTACTGGCGCGACCGCGTATGTGGGGATCATGGGCTTCAACATTTCCCATGTCTTCAAGACAACAAACGCGGGCGCAAGCTGGACCGACTGGTCCGGCAGCGGCAGCACGGCTCTGCCCGATGCGCCCGTGAATGCGTTGCTCGTGGATTCATCTGTTACTCCGGCGCAGATCTACGTGGGAACCGATGTGGGTGTCTTTACGAGTTCGACCGCAAGCGCGAGTTGGACGGAAGTGGGCACACCTTCGCTGCCGGGGGCGACCGGATACTTGCCCAATGTGCCGATTACAGCGATCCGGATGTTCGATTCGGGAGGGGTGAAAAAGCTGCGGGTTTCAACCTATGGGCGCGGTATCTGGGAATATGCGCTGGCAAGTACGCCGGACTATACGAATGTGATTTCGAACACGCCGCAGACGATTTTTCCGACGCAGACGGCGACGTTCATCGGAACTTTGACGGCGTTTGAAGGGTATACGAGCGTTGTCAACCTGAGTTGCGCGGCACCGATTCTTCCGGCAACGTGCCTGCTGAGTACGCCGCAAAATCCGACGCCGCAAGGAACCGCCCAACAGACGCCGGCGTCGTCTGGCGCGTCTTACACCGTGACCGCGGGCGGGGTAGTTGGCGACTACAACTTCAACGCGCACGCGGTGGGAACGGATCCCAATGCGATTACACACGACGCGCCGGTGATTTTGCATATCGTCGACTTCAACCTGTCGACTCCGAGCCCAGATGCGCTCACAGTGGAGCAGGGCAGTACGTCGAACGCGGCGACCTTTGAGGTTTCGGCGGCAGGGTCATTCGCGGGGACAGTGAGCTTGAGTTGCCCGAGCGGGCTGCCGGCGGGAACGGCGTGCCAGTTTTCACCAGCAAGCGCAGTGACCCCTACGGCTGCAGATCCCGTGCTGGTGACCATGACCGTGACTGCAGCGGCCAACGCTCCCGTGGGCGGGCCGACGACGGTGACGCTGGCGGCGAAGGCTGCAGGCGCTCCGGCAGCAAAGCAGAAATTCTTCTCGCTGACGGTGATCGTGCCCCCTCCGGATTTTGCGCTGGCCGTCGCGGCAACGCCAGGCGCAACCGTCGTGGGGCAAAACGTAACGTGGAATGGAACGCTGACCGCTCTGTCTGGCTACAGCGGGACTGTCAGCTTGAGTTGTGTAGGCGCGGATCCAACGACCTGCGTAGTGAACCCTTCATCGCTGGCGCCGACGGCGAGTGGCGAGGCGTTTATGGTGACGGTGGGCAACCCGACGACTGGCACATTTAACTTCAGCATCCAGGGAACCGACGGGACGCTTATGCACACACAGGCGGTGAGCCTTACTGTTGGTACGGATGTAACGTGGACCGACACTGGGAGCGGTTCGGCGACGGTCGCGGCAGGACAGAGCGCAAGTTATACGTTCTCGGCCGTGCCCGATGGGGGTGGAACGTTCAGCGGGGCGGTGAATTTTGCGTGCGCGAATTTGCCCGCACTGACCAACTGCAGTTTCAATCCGCCCTCGATTGCAGCGGGCGCGGGACAGAAGGACGTCACGCTGACGATCGCGACGACCGGACCGAATCAAGGAACGGAGCTTCGAAAGGCAGTATCCAGTAACCAGTATCCAGTATCCAGTCAGAAACGCGGACCTCCGAGAACTGGGAAGATCGGTGTGGGAACCGGGCTTGTATGGCTGCTCACGATTCCAATTGCAGGCATGATGCTCGCCGGGTTTGCGCGGCGAAAAACCGCTCGGAAGAATGCGATCGCAGCCTGCCTGCTGACGTTGGCCTGGCTGGGGCTGCTCGTGGCCTGCGGAGGTCTGGGTGGCGGCACTGGGGGAAGCGGCGTGACCGTTGCAGTGAACCCCTCGAGCGTAAGCGTCCCGGTTCCATACGGAACACAGCCATTTTCGGCGACCGTCATCAACGGCAGCAGTCAAACGGTGACTTGGACGGTCAATGGGGCGAGTACGAACGGCAAGATTGATCCGAGCAGTGGAATGTATACGGCGCCGCCCTCCCTACCCAATCCAGCGACGGTGACTGTGACGGCTACGTCGCAAGCGGACCCGTCCGCTTCAGGAACGGCGACGGTGAGACTGACGGGCCCCGTCGTAACCGTTACGGTGAGTCCGATCGCCGCGAGCCTGTTTGCCGATGAAGCAGGAAATACCTGGCCGGTATCGGCAACGCAGCAGCAGTTTTCGGCTACCGTAATCAATGGAAGCAGCCAGACCGTGACGTGGGCCGTAACCGGCGGGACCGGGAGCGGCACAATTGATACCAACGGACTCTATACCGCGCCGGCGACCGTTCCCAATCCGGCGGCAGTCACGGTAACCGCGACTTCGTTGCTGACCACGTCTCCGGGATCGGCGACCGTGACCATCCAGACCCCAACCGCCGTGGGCACGTATTCGAACATTCAGGTAACGGCGACCGCGGCGGGAGGTGCGGCGCACACGGATCTGGTGACGCTGACGGTGGACTGAAGCGGTCATTCGTCGTTGGTCGTTCGCGACTCGGCGTCACTTCTGGCTTCTAACTTCCAGCAATAAACTGCTGGCCGGCGTGGACAAATGTCCGCGCTCTTTGTTTATACGTCACATGCTGGGGCATGCCGCGTAAAGTAGGATCTCTGGTGATTTGACTTTAATCCGTCTCTGGCTGCCGACAGGCGGTTGCGAACGACTAACGACCAACGACGAACGACGATGAATTCTTCTCCTTATGACATAGCAGTAATCGGCGGCGGAATTGTAGGAATGTCTTTCGCCATGCAGGCGTCGCAAGCCTTCCCCGAGGCGCGGCTGATCGTGCTCGAAAAAGAAGATGGGCTGGCGCGGCATCAGACCGGGCACAACAGCGGAGTCATCCACAGCGGCGTTTATTACAAGGCTGGCTCGCTGAAAGCGCGGCTGTGTGTCGCGGGAGCGCGGGAGATGGTGGAGTTCTGCGCCCAGCACGGCATTCCGCATGAAGTTTGCGGAAAGCTGATTGTCGCCACGAGCGATCAGGAAGCGGCGCGGCTGGATGATTTGCTCGCTCGAGGGGAAGCGAATGGGCTCACGGGGCTCCGGCTGGTCGAGGGCGCGGCGATGCGCGAGATCGAACCGCATGTCGGTGGAGTGCGCGCGCTCAAGGTTCCGGCGACGGGGATTACCGACTACGCGCTGGTGACGGAGAAGTACGCGCAACTCGCAATGGAACGAGGCGTCGAAGTCAGAACAAAGGCAGGAGTCGTGGGCTTCGGGCGCACGGCCAGTGAGGTCGTCGTCAAGACGCGTGCAGCGGAGTTTTCCGCGGGATATGTCGTCAATTGCGCTGGATTGTATAGCGATCGTGTCGCACAGCTCGCCGGGCACGATCCCGGGATGATGCTGGTTCCTTTCCGTGGCGAATACTATGACCTGGCGCCGGCTCGCGCCAATTTGGTGCGAGCGCTGGTTTATCCGGTGCCCGATCCAGCGTATCCGTTTCTGGGAGTGCATTTCACGCGGCGCATCCACGGGAACGTGGATGCCGGTCCGAACGCGGTGCTGGCCGGCCGGCGCGAGGGATATCGGCGCACGGATTTCGATTTGGGCGAGACGATGGAAGTGATCGAGTACGCGGGCTTCCGGGCAATGGCGCGCCGGCACTGGAAAAACGGGCTGGGCGAGATGCGGCGAAGTTGGTCGAAGCGCGATTTCGTGCGGTCGTGCCAGTTGCTGGTGCCGGAGGTGCGGATGGAAGACATGACAGCGGGCGGATCGGGCGTGAGGGCGCAGGCGGTCGAACGCGATGGCACGCTGGTGGACGATTTTCGCTTCGTCGCGCGCGAACGCTTCCTGCATGTGCTCAATGTGCCATCTCCGGCAGCGACGGCGTCCCTTCCGATTGGGCGGGA
>PLHN01000079.1 GCA_003139975.1 Acidobacteriaceae bacterium | reverse complement strand
GCCGACGGCACCCAGCAGACCTTGACCGATTCCGTCACTTGGCAAACGAGCAAGTCGACGGTCGCGACCGTCGGCGAGCAGGGCCAGGTAACGGGCATGGGCGAAGGCGCCACGCAGATCTCGGCATCGTACCAGGGAGTGACGGGCAGCACCTACGTCACAATCGGGCCTCCCGCATTGATCGGAATCACCGTGACTCCTTCCCCATCATCGTTGCCCGCCGGCGAATCCGAACAACTCACCGCGAGCGGTAAGTTCTCCGATGGCACGGTTCAGAATCTCACTCCATCGGTCACTTGGAGTTCGTCCGCTTCCAATATTGCGACGATCAATACAGATGGCACAGCGAGCGGGTTGAGTGTGGGCAGCACAACCATTTTGGCGGTTGCCGGCAACGTCCAGGCAACGGCATCGCTGACCGTGGGTTCAGCGGTTCTTACTTCGATTGCAGTGGCTCCCGCGAACCCATCGCTGGTAGCGGGCGACACGCAACAGTTCACGGCCACGGGAACGTANNAACCTGACCAGCAACGTGATATGGAGTTCACCAGCTCCGGCGGTGGCAGCCATGACGCCGGCAGGCCTGGTGACCGGCCTGACAGCGGGCACGTCGAATATCGGCGCAACCATGGGCGGCATTACCGGCTCGACCATGCTGACGGTGACCACACCGGTACTAATGTCCATTGCCGTAGCGCCGGGCAACCCATCGCTCGCTGCGGGAACCACGCTGCAGTTCGCGGCCACGGGAACCTACAACAACGGAAGCACGCAGGATCTGACCGGCACAGTGGCGTGGAGTTCGTCGGTTCCCGNNCGGCCATCGGCAATGTGTCTGGCTCGCAAGGATTGGTCTCGGCATCCGCTCTCGGCTTGACGACGATTACGGCATCCTTGGCCGGGGTCAACGGCTCGACTACGCTGAACGTTACCGCAGGTTTCGTCCTCACTGGCAGCCTCAATACGCCGCGTCAATATCACACTGCAACTTTGCTGAACAATGGCATGGTCCTGGTCGCCGGAGGCTTCGGCTCCAGCGGCGCCCTGGCCAGTGCCGAGCTGTATAATCCCGCGACCGGAACCTTCACGCCCACCGGCAGCCTCAACACCGCCCGCGGCCAGCACACCGCTACGTTGCTGCAGAATGGCATGGTTCTAATTGCCGGAGGTACCGGCAGCAGTGGCAATATCTCCAGTGCGGAAATCTACAATCCTTCAACCGCTACATTCACGCCGACCGGCAACCTGAACACGGCTCGCGCCATGCACGCCGCAACCATGCTGGGCAGCGGAATGGTCCTGATTTCCGGTGGCTTGGATTCCAACAGTCTTAATTTATCCAGCGCCGAACTCTACAATCCCGCGAGCGGGTCGTTCGCGCTTACCGGCAGCCTGAACCTGGCGCGCAGCCTGCACACCGCGACCCTGCTCAATACCGGGTTAGTGCTGATCGCAGGGGGCAATCCTGTTGGCGCACAAGCCAGTGCCGAGCTCTACGATCCCACCAGCGCGACATTTACTCTGACCGGCAGCTTGAACACACCGCGCTATGACCATACGGCGACGCTTCTCAACAATGGCATGGTGCTGATTGCAGGCGGCACCGGAAGCAACGGTTCCACAGCCACTGCCGAACTCTACACGGCCGCGAATGGGATGTTCACCCCCACCGGGAGCCTGAATACCGCGCGTTTCGAGCACACGGCGACGCTTCTGAATAACGGGACCGTGCTCTTCGCGGGAGGATTCGCTGCCAGTGGCTCCCTCAGCAGCGCCGAGTTGTATGATCCGGCTTCGGAGAGCCCCGCCCTCACAGGCAGCCTCAACAACGGCCGCTGCGGCCACACCGCGACCCGCTTGAACAATGGGATGACGCTGATTGCGGGTGGCTTCAGTGGCGTCTATCTGGCCACCGCCGAGCTCTACGAACCGGCCTCGCTGACTCCGCCCAACCTCGTTTCCATCTCTGTCGCTCCGGGCAATCCCACAATTCCCCTCGGTGCCGCGCAACCGATGATCGCCACCGGTACTTTCAGCAACAACAGCACACAGCAGCTCGCTTCCGTGACGTGGAGTTCGTCGAGCACTGCGGCCATCGGCATCGGCAACGATGCGACCGATCCGGGCGCGGCCTATGCCGCAGCCTCCGGCTCATCCGCAACGCTGATTGCATGCGCCGGCTCAGTCTGTGGCTCGACCTCTGCCGTGGTTGGACCTGCCGCACTGCTCTCCATCGCAGTCGCTCCGGCAAACGCGACCGTCGCAGCGGGTGATTCACTGCAGTTTTCCGCCACCGGCACCTACACCGACGGCAGCACGCAATCTCTGACCTCCTCTTCATCCCTAACTTGGAATTCCTCGGTTTGGGCGGCGGCGACAATCACATCCGGCGGCTTGGCCACGGGCGTGGAAACTGGCGTTTCGAGCATCACCGCGACCGTCGGATCGGTGACCGGAAGCACGAACCTGACGGTCACTCGCCCCGCCGTGGTCGGCCTGACCATCAACCCGTCGACTTTATTCCTGTCCGTGGGGGCTAGCCTCTCGCTGGAAGCGATCGCGACCTTGAGCGACGGAACCACCGAGGTCCTGACCGGACACAATGCGGCGTGGAGCGTGAATGGACCAGCCATCGCCGTCGTAAGCTCCATTGGCGTGGTCACTGCTCAAGCCAACGGCTCCACGACCATCGTCGCCACGGTCGGCAGTTATACTGCTTCGGCGAGTCTCACCGTAGCGCCCGTCACGGCGTTGAACATCACACCGGCATCGCTCTCCATGGCCCCCGGCGGCAGCACCCAGTTCCGCGCGATCGCAACCATGAGCGACGGAAGAGCGGAAGACGTGACCGCAAAGGTGTCGTGGAGTTCGATGCAACCCAGCATTGCTGCTGTAAGCGGCGGACTGGTTACTGCAGCGCAGCTTGGCACGGCCACCATCGTCGCTCAGGGAAATGGATTCTCTGGGTCGGCGAGCCTCAACGTGCTTGCGCCCGTTGCTTTGAACATCGTCCCGGCCCCGGTTTCCCTCGTCATCGGAGGCGCCCGCCAGCTTCGCGCGACGGCTACCTTGAGCGATGGAACAAAGGAAGACGTGACCGCGCTCGCAACCTGGAGTGCCAGTGCAACAAATATTGCTGCCGTCAGCAACACCGGTCTGGCAACTGGATGGCACGCGGGCTCGACCACCGTTTCTGCCGCTTACAGCGGTGCCTTGGGCAGTACCAGCGTCACAGTCGATCCCCTTCTCTTCGTCAGCTACTACAGCCTCGTCAACGCCCAGGCTGCTGGCATGGACGGTTCCCTTTACATTACCAACCCTGGCCTCACCGCTGGCGATCCCTCCGCCGGAAACCTCTGTGCCATGATTTACGTCTTTGACCAGCATCAGGAATTGGAGGAGTGCTGCGGATGTTCGGTTTCTGACAGCGGGTTGCGCACCCTGTCCTTGACTAACGATCTCACCGCGAATCCTCTAACCGGTGTGCCTCCGGCCGCTGGGGAAATCATGATGATTCCGTCCGATATCGGCCCGAATCCGCAATGCGATCCCGGCTCCCTGGCTCCAACCGGTGTACTCGATGCCTGGCAAACCAATGTGCAAAGCGTCCCGGCCAGCCCCACTCTTACCGAAGCCACCATGGATTCGGTTCCTCTAACGCAGGGGAATGAAGCCTTCCTGGCAGGTTTGTGCGGCTACCTCGAAACCCTGGGCAGCGGCTCCGGCACGTGCAGCTGCGGCACCGGCGATGGNNGATTCTGGGTGGTGCAGCGCTGGGGTGGTGCGTTAGCCGGAGTGTCCTGAATTCGACTTTAGCCGCCAGGATCGCGTTTCTAGTCGAGACGCCTTTTTTGCGAGACTGCTCGCCAGCCGTCCATCTCAGCTTGCCACGAAGCGTAGCCCGTGGATGTAGTGATGCGCCTCTTTCCCGCGCTTAACGGTCCAGCGGACCTGCATGAGCGTGGGGATCGACACCGGGATGTCAAGCATTGCAATTTCGCAAGTAACGAACGTGGAGACGGCGAGAGGCTGCGAACTCAGGATGCATACGCCTCCTTGGCTCACGTTCTGAATGCGCCCTTGAATCTCTTTGGGAGCGGCATGGGAAGCGCGCACCGGAGGCATTGTGCGGGCGCGTACATCGATTGCCTGGGGGAACCGCGCATGCTCCCGCCGGTCTCGCTCGGCTGAACGCTTCACAACCCCGCTATCATGCCGCAGATCGGCACGCGCGCGATAGTCCTCGATTGGACTAATTCACACTGGCTAGGGTGCT
The DNA here is from genome assembly GCA_003139975.1 of Acidobacteriaceae bacterium. Classification (GTDB taxonomy): domain Bacteria; phylum Acidobacteriota; class Terriglobia; order Terriglobales; family Acidobacteriaceae; genus Acidiflorens. The sequence continues at coordinate 9,992 of PLHN01000079.1, read as the reverse complement.
GCGTTTAGCCCAGGGATCGTGCCCCGGTCAGGCGGCCCACAATGCCCGAGCGGGTTGAAACACTCATCTTCACCATTACGATGCGGACAAACGCCTTTACCGTATTGGGACTGATCGCCAGGCGGCTCGCGATTTCCTTGGTGGTTAAGCCTTGCACCAGTAGTTCCACCGTTTCCCGCTCGCGCCGGGTCAGGTCAAACTGCCGGCAAATTTCCTCCAGCGCAAGATCGGGCGTCGCCGTCCTCTCAAATATCATGGCAATGGCAGGCTGAGGAGAAGAACGCCCATTGCTGTCGATGTGGAATTTTCGGCAAATGTAGCGCCGCCGCCCCGATTGGTATTCCTTCACCCCATTGCTCTCGGTCAACGGGTAGTCGACCATCACATTGCGGATCCGGTCCGACAGGAATACATTGAGCTGCTTGATCCGATCCGGTTTGCTTGGATAGGACAGAATTTGAACAGCCTCGGGGTTGGAGGCGATCAGATTCAGCGAAGTATCTAGTAGCAAGAATCCCGATCTGCTTGGAGCTATAGCCACATTCCACCCTTGGCAAAGTGTGATAGGTGCCCGCATGGTTGCCGGCCCCTCGCGTTGTGGTGACTTTCATCCCCACAGATGTCCTGATGGCACACAGCAAATTAGTTGCGATGTAGCGAAACCTATAGCAGTGAATCAGAACCTGATCGCAGGGGAGGAAACACGCAGATCAGAATGTGGCCGTACCACAACAACGCAACACGATTCTCGCAAGAACGCCTTCGCTTGTCAAGAAAACAAGTGCCCTCCGTACCAGTTCATACGAATTAATCCGAATAGGTTAGCGCACCTTAAGCGCTTTAGACTGATTTGTCTAGTTAGAAAGGTGAAATTGCCTGCTGCATCAGCTGCAATATTTTGCAATCTCCAGGTTCGAAGATGTGAAACGGCGTAGACCACAACGACAAGTCTGCGAACCAAACCATGCTCCACTCGGTCACCTGAAACCCGCCCCATTCACCACTGCTACACCGAGCGATCTTCCTTTAACTCCGGTGCCCTCTGCCTTCCTTCATGTGCGCCACACACGCAGAACATGCGGCTTTCGGGCACTTCACAGGAATCTCAACAAAACGCCAGGATACAACCGCCATACCGACTAGCAACAGACTTCAACAACAGGTTCAAATCCCCGCAGAAGCGCTTGCCCGTAACCTCACCCGAGACCTGCTGTCCGCTCGATGGACCACGATGGCAGAAGTTACGCCTCGCGAACTGCCTAGCCTACGAGGCTAGATACTCACAGCACTGGTTAGCTCATTCAGGTGATCGGGAGACTAATGCGTTCGGAGTCGTGTCGTTGCTCTATAAGAGCGCCCTGATCGGGATCGCCGAGCGCAACAGCTCAGAACAACAATAGCTCAAAACGAATGGCCACTAACGACGAATAGCTCAGAGCTAAAATGACGCTCGTCCTCCAATCCAGCCCGATGTGGTGTTTGTAGCGGTCGGCTGTCCCCAGAGCCTGCCCTATGCTTGTCGAAGCGGCGTCACGCCCTCGCAGGGGTAGGCGTGAGGCGTATCCGGAGCGCCAAAGGGCTCGCTTATCGTTTCTTCTTCGCCTTCGCCGGCTTGCTGCTTGCCGGCTTCTTCTTTGCCGCCGGCTTAGCCGCTGGCTTCCTGACGTCACCCTTCCCGGGCTTCGGAAGAGCCTTGCTCGGCTCCTTAGGCGCGGGAACCGCCGCAGCCTTAGCCGCCGGCACCGGAGCGCCCTTGGCCGCCGCTTTCGCCGGAGCAGCCGTTTTCGCGTCGGTTCCCGGCTTAGTCGACCCGGGCTTGACGGCGGCGACGGCGGGTGCCACAGCCGGTTCTTTCCCCTTGGCCTTCCCTTTCCCCTTGCCAGCAGCCGCGGCCGCCTGCTCGGCCGCCATGGCCGCCGCTTTCGCCGCCCGGCCGCGCTTAGCCGGCGGTGGTGGCGGTGGCGGCGGTGGCGGCGGCGCCAGCGGTTTCAGATACTTCAGGATCTCCGTTCGCGAGCGCAGCTTGCCATCCAGCAGCAAAAGAAAGACCTCGTTTGCAATTTTGGGGTAAGCCGGCAGTTGCGGCGTGATGTGCAATTCCGTCATTTCCAGAAGCGGAACCTTCTGCTGCACTTGCCGCCATTTCGTAAAAAAATTCCTGATCTTCTGCACCACTCCCTGCTGCTTCGCCGTCACCGCCAGAAACAGAACCATCTCCGGCCGCGCCGACGAAAGCAGTTGCCAGGTCCGCGAAGGCGTAGCCGCCTCTTTGCCCATCAGCCGCTTCGCCAGATCCCGGGCGTCATCCTCCAGATCCTTCCACGCTTCCACCAGGTCCTTCCGTGGAATCGCGCGCCGCAGGTCGGCGACATCCTTATCGCCCAACCGCTCCGTCAGAAAGTGCAACACCGCCGCAGCCACGTCCGGTGTGTAGCCCAGCTCGTTCATCTGCTGGCGCGTTTTCATCAGCGCGTTCAGTCCGGCCGAATCCACTTTGGCCGTCGTCCAATGCGCATTCAGCACCTTCAGCCAGCCCTCTTTTTCGTACGCCTTCAGGATGCCAAGCGCGTCGTCCTCATACGCAAGTTGCTCGATTTCGTATCCGATGCTGCTGTTCCGGATGTAATCGATATATGCATTTTCTTTGCCCGCGTTATAGCGCGCCAGAGTGCGTTCCTCGAGCGGCCAGTGAAAGCGCGTTGAGAAGCGCGTTGCGCGAATCATCCGCGAGGGATCTTCGAAGAAGGCGTAATTGTGCAGCACCCGAATCAGCTTCGCTTCAATGTCGGCCGCGCCATTAAACGGATCCATCAGCAGCCCGCGNNGCGCGATCCCTCGTTCAGCGACAACGCCATCGCATTGACCGTGAAGTCGCGCCGCCGCAAATCCTCGATAATCGTCGCCGGAGCGATCAGGGGCGGCTTGCCGGATTTTTCGTAGGTCTCCGACCGCGCCATCGCGATCTCGGCGCGCACGCCGCCACGCAGCGTCAGCAACAGTGTCCGTGTCGCGTCGTCGGCGTCGCCAATCACCGCGCCCGCGCGCTCCAGATCCTTCTGCAGCTTCAGCGTATTGCCCTGCACCGTGAAGTCCAGGTCGCGGATGGGGAAACCGGTGATGATGTCGCGGACTGCGCCTCCGGTCAGGTACACGTTCATCTCCGCCGCTTTCGCGGCGTCGACGACCGAGGCGACAGCTTTTTGTTGATCCGGCGAGAGCCGGGTTTCCAGCGTATAGATGTAATCGGCCATGCCTTTTTAATCGCCTTGTCGTGGCTGGAGCCGAGCGTTATTCACAAGATTTCCACAGGGGAGCAGACTGATCCTCGAAGAGCGATCCTGTGTGCCAATCTAACTCGCTCTAGACATTAGACTTATAAACCTAACCCATATTTCTAGCAAGCACAGAAAATAACACAAGGTTTACCCGTTTGGCTACTGCCAAGGCACAAACTGTACGATTTCCTTGCGAAAGTGCGAGAATCGCCACGAGGAGTTCAAGGACTCGAGATCGGAGTGCCCTGGTTCATTCGTCGCTTGGCCCTGTCATTCACGTCTTTTGGGAACAAGTAGGGAATCGGCTGGGTGCCCCACTCATTCGCGCTTTTTCCGAAATGAGTGGGAATCGACGATCCACAGTCCCCTGCGACCTCTCGACCAGCCCATGCCCTCGACTCACAAAAAAGTGATCGTGCGCAAGCACGATCGCGATTCCGTCAACGGCTACGTCGCCCCCGCCGACTTTGTCGTCGATGGCAAGCTCGAATTACTGAACACATCCGGCAACGTCGTAGCCATCGACCTGCGCGATATCAAAGCGGTTTTCTTTGTCCGCGATTTTTCCGATTCCGACGTGATGGTCCGCAAAACTTTCACCACCCGGCCCAGAACCGAGGGCCTGTGGGTGCGTCTGAAATTCAAAGACAGCGACATGATCGAAGGCATCCTGCCCAACGACCTGACGCAGAATCCCGCCGAAGGATTTCTGATGAATCCTCCAGACCTGCGCTCCAACACGCAAAGAGTCTTCGTTCCGCGTTCCGCGTTGGCCTCAGTGACCGTCTTAGCCGTAATAGGAGCCGCCCGCCGCCGCAAGAGGGGTGCGCCCGATACCCGCCAAGTAACGCTGTTCGAACCATAGGACCACTGGTCTCAGGTGTCAGATCGCAGGAAAACCGAGCCATGACTTTCTCTGCGTCCTTTGCGAATCCTCTGCGACCTCCGCGGTTTAGCTTTGAGCTGCCGCGCGAACAAAAGCATCCCACACCTGAACGCTCTTCCTGAGACCTGAGACCTAAGACCCGTTCCGTTACAATTCTCCCGGACCCCACCATGAAACTCGCCGACATTGCCGCCGCAATCCATGCAAAGATCGAGAACGCCTCGCCCGACACGGAAATTTCCGGCGTCGCCGGCATCGAACACGCCGTCCCGGGACAGCTTACTTTCCTAAGCAATCCCAAGTACGCCGCCGCCGCTAAGACGACGCATGCGTCGGCCGTGATCGTAGATGAAGACTTCCCTGCCATCCCCACCGGGATGCTGCGCACCAGGAATCCCTACTACGCCTGGGCGAAAGCCGTGGAACTTTTCTATCAGCCGCCGCGCTACGCCCCCGGCATTCACCCGACCGCCGTCGTTCATCCCAACGCAAGAATCGGCAAGCACGCGCACCTCGGCCCTTACGTGGTCATCGACGAAGAGGCTGAGATCGGCGACAACGCCGTCCTGCTCGCGCACGTCACGATCTATCGCGGAGTAAGAATCGGCAACAACTTCTTCGCCCACACTCACGCCGTGGTGCGCGAGTTCTGCCAACTCGGCAATAACGTAGTCCTGCAAAATGCGGTGATCATAGGCTCCGACGGCTTCGGCTTCGCCAAGGATGACGGGGCTGAAAATAGAAAGCCCCATTGGCACAAGATTGTCCAGTCCGGCAACGTCGTCATCGGGGACGACGTCGAGATTCAGGCCGGGAGCTGTATTGACCGCGCCGCCGTCGGCCAGACCTCGATTGCGCGCGGCGCCAAGATCGACAATCTGGTACAGGTAGGCCACGCCTCGACCGTTGGCGAAGACACACTGCTGTGCGCGCAGGTCGGCCTCGCGGGCTCGACCGAAGTAGGCAACAACGTAATCCTCGCCGGCCAGGTAGGAGTAGCGGGCCACTGCAAAATCGGAGACGGCGCAATAGCGACCGCCCAGAGCGGCATTCCGAACGATGTGGAAGCGGGTAAAACAGTCAGCGGCTATCCCGCGATCGACAACAGGCTGTGGCTGCGCTGCTGCGCCATCTTTAACAAACTGCCGGAGTTAGCCAAGGCGATGCGAAAGTTGCCATGACTTCCGGCTTCAGCGCGATTTAGGCTGGCAGCGGTGGGTCCCCCAAAGGTTAACGGCCGCGGGCAGGGGCTCGTTCGGCTCCGCTCAGGGCGGGTCCGTTCCACACAAGCAATCTGGAGAAGCGTTCTACGTGGAACATCATACAGCTTGGATTGTATGTACAGTTGGGGTGTGCGGTTGCCTGATAGAGGCGAAGACAATGCGAAGCTGACGGGCGAAAATAACGTTGCAAGAAGCGAATAATGGGCGAACAAAATAATTCTTGGAATACAACAACGTACGTACAGTCCGTGTACGGGTAACAAACTAAGATGGGTTAGGCGCTTCCAAGGGGTGAAAATGGGGCTTGACAGGGTGTGATATCCTGCGCGCCTCCTGCGAGAGCGACTTACTGGTTGCGACGTACTTCGCTTTCCGTCGCGTAGGGGAGGCCTGGGACTGGATTTTGTCAAGTTGACAAGGCGTGCTATGGGAACCGAGATTTGGGAAGAGCAGCGCGCAGCAGCATAGGCCATGATCGATTCAGGCTTGACTCCCCGGGGCTGAGAGACCATACTCGCCCGTTGGCAGTTCGTCTCCCGCTTTGGCCCTGACTGCCGTACATATCCGAACTAAATCACATTACGCTGGAGGCCGTGTGAGGGCGCTAGGTTTTGTCTTTGCGTTCGCCGCAGTTGTAATCGGTGGCTTCGCCGTTGTGCCAGCCTCGGCTCAGCCCAATTCCATCCTTCAGGCGCGTCAATCGACTCCTGTTTTCCACACCGGGATAGGGCAGGAAATCAAGTCCGCGCGCCAGCAGGCGATACCCGATGCGCAACAGTCGGGCTCGGGGCCGCTGCTTTTCCTTCCTGTCGTCAACTACTACACCGGGGTTTCTTACGCCCTAGCCGTAGTGGACGTGAATGGTGACGGGAAGCCCGACATTATTGCGTGCGGCGGCGGAATGAGTGTGCTGCTCGGCAATGGCGACGGGACGTTTCAGCCTGCAGTTACCTATCCCTCCGGAGGGAATCCCTTCTCATTTGCGGTTGGCGACCTGAACCATGACGGCAAACCCGATCTGATCGCCGCCAATGCTGACACCGCCGTGGTGGGAGTGCTGCTGGGAAATGGCGATGGAACGTTCAGACCTGTCGTTACTTATCCCTCCGGTGGTTATCTGCCGATGGGAATTGGGGTCGGCGACCTGAACAACGACGGTCACCAGGACGTGGTCGTGATCAACGAGCCCGCTCTGAGCGTATTACTGGGCAACGGTGATGGAACTCTCCAGGCTGCTGCGATTGTGGGCGGGGTTTCAGGCTATCCCGACCAGCTCGTGATCGGAGACGCGAACGGAGACGGCAATCTTGACGTGTTCATCCCGTTTGAGGCCACGGGGGACGCGGACAGTTTTGTACGGGTACTTCTCGGCAGCGGTGATGGGAAGGACTTCGCCGGATCGCAGTATGGCTGGAAAGGATCAGGTCCGATCACAGCAGCGGCGATTGCCGACTTCAACGGCGACGGCTATCTCGATATGGTGGCGACTAATTATGGCGACCGCCCACCCAGCCAGGTCGGCGTGTTCCTTGGCAACGGCGACGGCACCTTCCAGTCAGCGCTGACGTTCAACACCCAGCTCTCGACCCAGTCGTCAGTGGCAGTCGCGGATGTAGATCGCGATGGCCACCCCGATCTAATCGTGGCAAGTTTTGGTACCGCCCTGGCCTTGCTCAAGGGCAACGGCGACGGCTCCTTCCAGGGACCGGTGCTCTACGACTCCCGCGGGGGGTGGTTGCATAGTGTCATGGCTGGCGACGTGAATGGCGACGGGTTGCCCGATGTGCTGGTCGCCAACAGCGGCTCCAATGCCGTTGGCGTGTTCCTAAACAATAGCGCTGCTCCGCCTTCAACCACATCCCTGACATCAAGCGTTAATCCGGTTGACATCAAGAAAACGGTGACCTATACGGCTAAGGTGACGAACAAGTCTGGAGGCACGCTAAATGGGATCGTCGATTTCAAGGATGGGACGGGCACCGTCGCAACTGTGACCCTTTCCAACAATCAGGCCGCATTCAGCACTTCCTACATAAGGAAACAGCTCGGTGCGCACTCCATTACGGCCACCTACGGCGGAGAATACCAAGTTGCAACCGGAAGCGTCTCTCCTCCCCTCACTGAATATGTTCGGGGCACCCTTTCAAAAACCACGCTCGCGTCCTCGGGATCTCCTTCGCACGTCGGCCAGTCTGTAACGTTCACAGCGACCGTAACTGCTCATTCCGGTAAGGTTCCCGACGGCGAGACGGTCACTTTCACCACCGGCAAGACCGTTCTGGGAATGGGTTCGACAAGCAATGGCTCAGCCAACCTGACCACGTCTTTTTCCAAGGCCAAGACCTATACGATCAAAGCAACCTACGCTGGAGACGACGTGTTCGAACCTAGCGCCGGGACGTTCAAGCAGATAGTGGACCCTTAGCGAACCTCAGGCTTTGGTGGTACTGGGGACACGGTGGTACTGGCGGCAGACGGGACGTTCCCCGTAACTAGTTTGAATTACACCCCAAAGAGAAGCGCAGGGCGGCGCACACTTCGTTCATCCGTGATACCTTGCCGAGCTTGCGCTCGGCTGGACAGCCGGGGGCGGCTGTGCCTACGTGAGTCGGGATGGAAACGGCCACCCGTCCTTTCTACTCTTGCAGTTCCTTCGGCAGGCCGCTGTTGATGGCTGCGCGCACCTTTGCTATCAATTCCTCACGGGTGCCGAAATCCTTGGGCTCGATTGCGGTGTGGAAGTGCACGGTTGCCACTCCGGGACGAATGCCGAAGCGCGCCTTGGGCATCAGATGTTCCGTGCCGAAAACCGTGATGGGCACGACCGGCATTTGGCATTCTTCGGCGAGGTAGAACGGGCCTTTTTTGAAGGGCAGCAGCTTGCCATCAAAGGAGCGGTGCCCTTCCACGTAGATGGTCATGTGGACCTTGTGCGCGCGCAGCGCTTCGACTGAGTCGCGCACGGCGGAGATGCCGGCATCGCGGTTGCCGCGGTCGACGGGCACGAGCGAGCCGAGCCGCATGATGTGGCCGAAGATCGGGACTTTGAAAAGTTCCTTCTTCACCATCACGGAGCTGCGCCCGGGAATCAGCGGAACCGTGATCGGCGGATCAAGATTCGAGATGTGGTTGGACATGAAGATGTACTGGCGCGACCGGTCGATTTTGTCGAGGCCGATGACTTGGACGCGTATGCCCGCCAGCTTCGGGCCCGTCCACGCGCCCCACATGCAGGCCTTGTAAAGGAAGGTGACGTCCCCGGTCAGATAAGTCCAGGGAATGCCGGTGAGAGCCGCAAAGGGCAAAGCCACCAACCAGAACCCGAGCATAACGATGGTGCGAAGCGGGGAGATCGGCCTTTCGCCTTGATCACAGCTTTCGCCTTTCGCTGCCGGCTCAATTTGCTCCATGGTCTTTCTGGTCTTTCTTTCTGGCTGGTCCGTCCCTGCGCACCTCTGTGTACCTTGTGGTTAACAAAAACCGAAAACCACAGAGGACACCGGGTTACACAGACGAACCCTGCTTTTTGCGCAACGCCAACTGCCGCAACCGTTCCGGTAGCTTCTCATAGATGCCGCCGAATCCGCCATTGGAGAGAATGGCAACCACGTCTCCGGGCCTCAGTTCGGGCGTCATGGTGCTCACGATGGTGTCGGCATCGGCGAGAATGCGCGCCTGACGCCCGCGCGCTTGCACCTCGCTGACCACGCGGTTCAAGTCGAGGCGTTCGTTAGCGGGAATGGCTTCCGACTTGAAGATGGCCGCGACAATTACCTGATCGGCCAGTGCGAGGCTGCTTGCCAGCGCCTGCTGGAGCACGTTGCGGCGCATGGTGTTGGAGCGCGGCTCGAGCACGACCCAGAGCCGGCGGCCCGCATAACGCGCGCGCAACGCGCGAATGGTCTGCTCGATGGCCGTGGGATGGTGGGCGAAATCGTCGATGATGGTGACGCCGTTCACTTCGGCCTTGACTTCCAGGCGGCGCTTTACGCTGCGGAAGGTTGCAAGCGCTTTGACGATCGCGTCTTTCGCAACACCGCAGCTCGTGGCCAAAGCCGCGGCGGCGGTTGCGTTCCAGACGTTGTATGCGCCGCCCAGCGCGAAGCCGAGTTCGGCCCAGTGCTCGCCGTTATGCAGCACGGTCCAAGTGGTGCGGTCGGCATCAAGTTTGAGGTTTGCTATCTTCCAGTTCGCGTCTTCTGACGCGCCATAGCGCTCGACTGCGCAGAATGCCTTCGCCAGACATCGCTCCAGGCTCGGGCCACTCTCATGGGCGCCGCCATCGAAAGCGACGATGCGCCCACGGCGCGGAACCAGATTCACCAACCGCTTGAAAGCTGTTTCCACCGCATCCAGATCCTTGTAAATATCGGCGTGGTCGAATTCGACGGAGGTGAGAATCACCTCGTCCGGAAAGTAGTGCAGGAACTTCGGGCCCTTGTCGAAAAACGCGGTGTCGTACTCGTCGCCTTCGAGAATGAAATGTTTGCCTGCGCCCAGGCCAAAGCTGCTGCCGAAATTCTCGGCGATGCCACCAATCAGGAAAGAGGGCTCGAGGCCGGCGGTTTCAAAAATCCACGCCAGCATTGAAGTGGTGGTCGTCTTGCC
>PLHN01000400.1 GCA_003139975.1 Acidobacteriaceae bacterium | reverse complement strand
AAGAACTGTTCCAGCTTCAATAGAAATGATGACCTGGACATCACCATCAATCGCGGGTTTGTAGCGGCCGTTACCGGCGAAACCGGGCTCGACGTCGTCGGCACCGTCGTCACCGTCTCTTTCCCCTATGATTGGCGCTTTTATAGCGTGATTCAGCAGATTCTCCCCGGCGTAATAAAAACGACTCCGATCGTCGAATCCGCCACTGTTCACAACCAAATGTGAGGATGCTTGCGACGCCATCACCCCCATCCCGGACGTAAGCGCGAACAAGGAGTTGTCATCACACTGGTCGCAGTCTTCATGGCCTCGGTGGTTCTGGTCATGGCCGCGCTGGCCATCGACTTAACAACGCTCTACACCGCCCGCAGCGAGGCCCAACTCGCCGCCGACGGCGCAGCCCTCGCTGGAGCGCGCGTCCTCGCAAATTCCGGCATGACGTCCTCGGCCGACCTTCCCAGCTTCCCTACGGGCACGGCTGAAACCCTCGCCAGGACAGTCGCTACGCAAGTGGCTTTGAGTAATCAGATTGGCGGAAAGGCCATCAGCGGCACCGGAACATGCGGGTCGACGGGCGTCAGTATTTGCTTCAATGACACGGCCGTGGATTTTATGAGCAACCCCCACGTCACCGCGCAGGTTACCCGGCCCGATCTGCCGACATTCTTCCTGCGCTTCTGGAGCAAGCAGTTGGCAGTAGCGGCGTCAGCCACAGCCGAAGCCTACAATCCTTCGGGCTTGTCGAGCCGCAGAGACGCGTTTCCCCCAATAGCGCCCGTTTGCGTAAAACCGTGGCTGCTGCCGAACATTGACCCCACGGGGTCGGGAAGGCCAATCTTCAGTAGCACCCGAAGAGGCACTATTCAGAACCCTGCCTTACTCGGCTATGGCTGGCCGCTCGTCTCGAATCCCGGCGGAGCGCCGCAGGCAGGTAAATACTACGCGGGAGCAATCGATGCTACCGGTTTCCCCAAGCCGACAACGGCTTTGCCCTCCTGTAGCAGCAGCCTCACCACTGATTACGAAATTGCCGTCGCAGGATGTGTTTCGCAGCCCATCCAGTGTGGCGCCGCTCCGGCGGCAAATATCAACATCGATTCCACCCCCCGCGATGCAGAAACAGTCTTAGCGGCGGAGTGCCTCATTCACTACACCGGACTCGCCGGAGACACTGACACCGTTAATGGCCAGCCTGCGGTGCCGCTTCCCCTTCCTTTCGAGTTCGTAGCAGGGAATCAAAATCCTGTTGTGCCTGTGGGAACCGATGTACTGGTTAGCGATTCCGTCGTGACAATTCCCGTCTACGATTCTAATGGCGTTGCGCCGCCCCCAACCGTCGATGTGATCGGCTTTCTCCAGGTGTTCCTCAACCCACAGTCAGCGGTTCTGCCGAACCCGGCCACAGACGCCCCTCCATACCAGATCCCGGTAACCATCATCAACCAAATCGGCTGCGGCACCGACTCCACCGGCACCCCCATCTACGGCAATGGCCCCTCCGCCGTCCCCGTCCGCCTGATCACGCCACCGTAGCTCTTGGGAAGTAAAGCGTGCCGCCTACCGCGCGCTCGGCATCCCGCGCAGTCCTCGCACCATGACCGGCCTTCGCAGCACCGTCTCCAGCAAATGCCGCGCCGCCGCCACGTTTTCCCCCGCCCGGTCGAGCGGCGAATATCCCGTTGCGTGCACCTCTAAAATCCCGCCGCGGCCATCCACTTCAAGCCGCGGGGCCGTCCCGTTTCGCGGATCGAGCGCGTTCGCCAGCCGCAGCACGCCCGCCAGTTCAAGCGCCACGCGCCGGTCCGGCAGCTCCAGTCGCTGCATGTTTTTTCCGCGCGGACGCGGCAACGTTCCGCGATGATACCGGGCCACTACCGCCGCCAGTCCCAATTCGCGCGCGCTCCAACCCAAAGGCCGCGCCAGCTTGAGAATCATTCGAAACGATTCTTTCTGATGGTTCTCCCCGCCCTTCGCCTTGCCCACATCGTGCATCAACGCCGCAGCCTGCAGCACGTCCCGCGAGTCATGTTCCGCATCATCGCGAAGCAGCCCAGCCTTCCGCAACCCGTCATATAAATGAAGCGACAGCTGCGTCACCCGCTGCGCATGCGAAAAATCCGGATCTAGATACCCCGCCCATACCCGCAAACGGTTCATCGCCGCCGCCCGCAAATCCGCTCCCGCTGGCAGCGCCGCCCGCCAAACGCGCCACAACGACTCCTTGCCGATCATCATCTCGCGATAGCGTTCGACGCGTCGGCTGCGCTCGTGGTTCAGCTTCTCGCGCCACCGGTTGCGGCTCTCCACGTCCGGAAACGCTTGAATCTCGAGCGCCGTCGCCCACAGCACATCCAGATCGTGTACCTCGCCCAGCAGGTCTTGCAGCTCTTTCAGGTCCTTTCCCCAAAGCGCATGCTGGGCCGGCAAGAAATTCTCTACGGTGTAACGAAACCGTTTGATCCCGATCCGCAGCTCGTGCAGCGCAATCTGCGACCGCGTCCGCACCGC
>PLHN01000339.1 GCA_003139975.1 Acidobacteriaceae bacterium | reverse complement strand
ACCACGTGCCACCACCGATTCAGATGGTCAGATCCAGATGCATCATTAGTAGCCACAGTTTTTCTCCTTTACGAAGTGACGTTCTTAGAACCGGGCGCCGCTCCTACATCACAAAACTCATTCGGCTCCCGCCCCGCCTATGTATGCCTGCTGCCTTCCAATCAACCACCATCCAAACTGGACCGCCGATCACATGACCTTATTCATGCAAAGCGTGACGATCCGCTCAACCTCCGCGCGTTGATCCCGCCAGCACCTTCGACGGCCTCCCGCGCGCTTACTGCGCCCTCTCCAAAACTGCGTTCACTGTCAGTTCCGATCCCGCCTCGACCGCCAGTTCCCGCTTCCACTGCGCAAAACCCGTCATCGAAACCACCACTACGTGCGTGCCCGTAGTCAGCCCCAGAACCGAAGGTGTGCTGCCCACATATCGCCCGTCAACAGTAACCTCCGCCCCAGCAGGAGTCGAACTAAAACTGCACTTCACCGTGTCCCGCTGCTTGCTTGCCGCCCCCGTGACGACTGGAGCCTGTCCGCCGCTCTGCACTGCAGCCTGCCCCGCACTCTGAGCTTGAGCCGGCGCCGCCTTCTCAGCCGGATCCGCACTCGCCGCACCCGAACTTACTGGCGCCGCAACCGCGGCTCCTGCCACCGCCGGCGCAGCAGGTATTCCCTTCGCATCCCCCGCCACCACCGTGTAAAGCTGGCTTCGCACCTTGCCCTTGTCGTCCAGGTAGTACACCGTGACGCCCTTCTTCTCTCTTCTGGCGTCAAAAGTCTCGCCCTTAGGCAAAGGCGTGCACTTCGACATTTTCGACTCCGCCGTACAGCTGATCCGGAACGGCGGATTGTTCCCTTCCTGCACCACCAAGGTATTCATCAGCGGCGCGCTCCTGCTGGAACGGCAATTTGCGTCGAACGTGAGTTGATCGCAATTCAAGGGAACACCGTTGTCGTTAAGCGCCAAGGATCGAGTTTGAGAATCCAGAACCTTAAGCTGGATCGTGTTGTTTCGCGACGCCGCGTCCGCCAACATCGCCACCAGCGAAAAACCCGCCAACAGCGCCGCGATCCTAATCGTCCTCATCGCACCAAGTCCTCCGAACACCGCGGATATAACTGGCATTTTCGAACAATTCCAGATGCCAGTCCCGCAGATGCGCTACATTGTGCTCTTTCGGCGTGCCCCGCACAACAGCTTTCCTGTTGGAGGAGGTTGGGGAGGACAGACTCAGCTGCGGACCGTCGCCCCGAGTCCAGCCCGTCCCCCGTTCTTCCGCAGCCAGTGCCATGATCCGCGCCGGCCTTTTTGGTCACCCGCCCGAAACCACAAGCGGGCCAGTTTTGGCCCGCTTGCGGTACTTCGGTTTAGAACGTAAAGATCGGTCCGAACTCCGTCCGGTGATCTTGCCATTCGTTCGATGCAACTCCAGCGATTGTGTACGCGTTGGCGTGGTCAAAGATACGCGTGGCATAGATCGACTGTTCGAAGCTGAACCCGCACCAGTTGTTGAATTTGTAGTTCAGCGTTACTATGGCCGACTTGCCCATCAGCAAGGGCAACGGAGACAAAACGTTGGCGTTGCCGGTGAAGTTGGGATTGTTGAGGTCCCGATCCACCACCTGGTCCTTGCCGACGGTGAAGGATAGCTGCCAGCCCGCGTTGTGGCCCTTCGGATCGGCGTTGAACCACCGCGAAAGCGGTAGGCCGAGCTGGAGGAATCCGCCAAACGACCGGATGGGCCTCTGCGGAGCAATCGCGACGCTCCCGCTCGGGCACGTGCCGTCTACATTAAGCGCCGCGGTGCAACCGAGGACGGAGGCGCCCGCCGCAGCCAGCGGACCACCATCCAGAGTGGCGTACTCTTTGGATACGGCAGTCAGCCCGAACGTATCGGTAGCGAAACTGTTGATTTGGCCGCCGAAGTAGAAACGCAGATCGCCGCCCTTATAGGCGCTGGCCACCAACGTAAACCAGCGGGTGGGCAATTGCGCCACGATTTGGCCGCCCCACATTTTGCTGGATGCTTGAAAGCCGTTCGGGAAGGCAGACTCCAGGGAGCACTCCAGCGGGTTCGAACTGGTGCCGCAGCTGGAGTAGTCGCTGAACGTGTAGGAGCTGTTTGGAACGATCGACGTCCGCCGAGAACGGAATCCAGCGAAGGCAATTTGTGCCGGGGCGACGCCCTTAGCCTTGTCGAGTTGGAAACTCAACGCCGCTCTTCCTTCCCACTCGGGGCGGTCAGAATCGGCGCCCGCGCGCTCGCCTTCCCCAATCTGGCCAGCGAGACCGAGCGACCCGAGCTTCAGGATCTGACCCGTGCTCGGCATCATGACCCCAAACTGACCCTCGAGCTTGACGTTGTTCTCCTTGCTCAGCGTCTCTAAAAGCCCGACGCGCAGTTGCGGCGAACGGGTGTAAGTGTTCCCCCAGAATGCGCCGTTGAACGTCGTTTCCAGGATGTTCATCATTGCGCCCGATCCGAACAGCGTCCAGTCCTGCCCACCGACGAAGAAGATGTCGGTGTTCTCGCTGGCGTGGTAATCCAGGCGGACGAAAGCCAGGCGCAGTTGCGGTTGGTTGCTCCGGATCGACGAAACGTCCCGGTTGTCGACTTCGCTGAAGTTGCCTTCGAAGTCGCCTTCGATCTTTCCCGTCAGCGTCAGGTTCTTCGACATGTCCGGCCATTCCAGGTTGAGCCCAAAGCGGGTCGACCGCGCCTTGACGTGGACCTCGGGGTCCTTGGTTGGGCCGGTGCTCAGAATGCTTCCCGAGTTCAGGAATAGGCCAGGAAACGGGAAGTCGTCGCCATCGGGGGCGCTGCTGTCATGCACGATCGTCGCCTTGATGAAGCCGTACGGCGCAACCGTGAGCGGCCCCACCTTGATCCCATTCAGACCGCCCGTCTTCGGCGCGTCCACCGGGAACACCCGAACCGGAGCCACCGCCGGAATCACTGCCGGCGGTGCCGGCTTCGGCGGTTCTGTCGGTGCTGGCGCTTGCGATATCATCGCTGGCAAAATCGGTGTCGTCGACGCCACCAGGTTCGCATCCACCTGCGCCGAAGCCGATGGCGTGGTCAGCGTCTCATAGTCCGAAGCGCTCAAAATTCCCTTCTGCCGCAATAGCTCCAATAGCTTCGCTTTTTGTTCCGCCGGGGTTCCAACCAGTGACTTTGCCTCCTGGGCATTGATCACTCCCTTGGCCACCAGCATTTGCAACAGCGGATCGCCCGCTGTCACCGTGTTTGTCTGCGCCGCCGATGCGGCTGCAGGCAGGTCTTCGCACATCGCTGCCGTGCTCAACAGCAGAAGACCCAACACAATCAAACTGCCGACAATCCTGCTCCGTACTTGCATCACTTCCTCCTGTGTTCCCGGCCATCTCCCTGCCTCCATTGATGAAGGCTCCTGGCTCGACCGGGTAACGGGGGCAAATGTTACTGCAATTTGAATGCTTGACAGTGACGGCAATCACAATTCAAGGTGATTAATTTGCCCATCTTGCACAGGCTTACGAGGAAACACCGCCAACCAATGCCCACAATCCCTGTGACTGGGGTCACATTTCCCTGTGACCCACGTCGCCACTTTGTCCCTTTTTTAGCTGCATATTAGAAGACGTTGGCGGGTTCGGCCCCGCAGTCCCCAAAGGTTCGCTCTACGATTTCAACTGCCGGCCCCTAGCGGCCTGCCCATCACCTGCCCGTCCAGGCAAGAGGAGATTCACGATGCGCAAGTTCAAAACTATGGATGGCAACGAAGCGGTTGCCAGCGTCGCCTACCGCGTCAATGAAGTCATCGCCATTTATCCCATCACTCCTTCTTCCAACATGGGCGAGTGGGCCGATCAGTGGGCCTCCGAAGGTTTGGAAAATATCTGGGGCTCCGTCCCCCACGTCGCCGAGATGCAAAGTGAAGGCGGCGCAGCCGGCGCCATTCACGGCGCTCTTCAGACCGGCGCCCTGGCCACCACCTTCACCGCCTCCCAGGGGTTACTACTTATGATCCCCAACATGAATAAGATTGCCGGCGAGCTCACCCCCACCACATTTCATGTTTCCGCCCGCACCATCGCCACCCACGCCCTCTCCATCTTCGGCGACCACAGCGATGTTATGTTTTGCCGCACCACCGGCTACGCCCTGCTCTCCTCCAACTCCGTTCAGGAAGCCATGGACCTCGCCCTCATCGCCCATTCCGCCAGCCTCGAAACCCGCATCCCCTTTCTCCATTTCTTCGACGGTTTCCGCACCTCGCACGAAGTCAACAAAATCGAGATCCTCGACAACGACGACCTCCGCGCCATGATCGACATGGACCGCGTTTTCGAGCATCGCCAGCGCGCCCTTTCTCCGGACCACCCCGTGCTCCGCGGCACCGCCCAGAATCC
>PLHN01000347.1 GCA_003139975.1 Acidobacteriaceae bacterium | reverse complement strand
AGCATGATGACCAGAAAGGTCAGAGCGAACACCAGGAGCAGCTTGCGCTCCATTCCGGGTTCTTGCTGAGGATTTTGAAAGTCGGCCAAATTAGTAGCTCGTCGTTAGTGGTTGGTCGTTGGTGGTCAGCGCGGCGTCGCAGCTCCGACATTGGTGGTGGGGAGTCGGCACATCGTCGGCGCGGCCGAGGCCATCTTTCACCACCGGGTCATATCCACCCTTCACAAACGGATGGCAGCGCAACAACCGCCAAGCCGACATCAGCCCTCCGCGGAACGCGCCATAGCGGTCAATCGCCTCCATCGCATATTCGGAGCATGTCGGCACGTAGCGGCACGACGGAAAAAGCGACGGAGAAATCCACCGCTTATACAGCCGCAGAATGGCGAGCGCCACAAACTTCATTTTTCCGCTGTCCTTTTTTTCATCGCCCTGGCAATCGCGTCGAAGGCCCGGCCGACTTCTTCGAGCACTACCGCGAATTCCAAAGTCAGAACCGACTTCTTCGGATTGATCACNNTCGCGCAGACGCCGCTTGATCCGATTGCGTTCGACCGCGCCGCCCAGCGGCCGTCCCACGGTAAACCCGACACGGGCACTTTCTTGCGAAACGTCCCCGTCCTGCACCCGGTAAAAAACGGTCATGTGCGGAGAAAAGTGCCGCCGGCCTTGCCGATAAACGCGATCGAAGTCCGAGTGCTTCAACAGCCGTCCCGCGCGTGGAGAGGCAGCTCCCGCCTTTGGCGCGGGCCGCTCTTCACCCCGGATGGGAGCGTCAGCGCTCACAACTTCGCAATCCTGCACAGTAGCAATTGAAATGAGGCTGCTGATAAAAACGACGGCCTTTGCTCTCCGTCCCTGAGAACTACTCGCGGAAACCCGGCTTCACGGAGACGCGCTTGCGCCCCTTGGCNNTTGCGCCGGTTGGGTTGAAATGTACGTTTCGGCATCGAAAATCCCTGCTCCTGATTGAATCAACTGGCTTGAGGCAAGCAGTGAGTATAAATGAGGGCGAGCATACGCGGCAAACGGATTAACCGCCCGCAGTCCCGTCGCCGTTTGATTCTGGCTATACTCCACTTATGAAAATGAGCGGCTTTGCATTCGCCACCACGGACTGGACGCAGGTGATTCCTTCCGAACACCCTGGCCAGACCGGCAAGGCGCTATGGAGAACGCGAAACTTCGGGGAGATACGGGTCCGGATGGTGGAATACTCGGCGGGATATCTGGCCGACCACTGGTGTACGAAGGGGCATGTAATTCTTTGTCTGGAGGGAGAGTTGGAAACCGAACTCGCCGATGGGAAGCGCTTCACTCTGAAACCCGGCCACAGCTACCAGGCCGCTGATGGCGAACCCGGCCATCGCTCGTCGACGCAGACGGGCGCTCGTTTGTTTATTGTCGATTAGCAAGGATGGTGGATCGCAAGCCCGAAATCATTACTGACTTCACCTCATGAATCTCGACGACACCATCGTTGCCATCGCCACCCCGCCGGGACGCGGCGGCATCGGAGTTGTTCGCCTGACGGGACCGGAGGCCTGCGCGATCACCGCCCCGATGCTGCGCCTAAAACACGAACTGAAGCCAGGCCGAGCGATCTTCGGCGAACTCATCGAACCGTGTGGCGCGGGCGCCCCCGCCCGCGTAGGGACTGCGCCGGGTTCGTCATCGCGCGAGGACTCTGGCGAGTATCGCTCGTCCGGCCAGCTTGGAACATCTGACCCTGCGGAGTTCGGGCCGGTTCCATCGTCTTCGCGGGTGGGGGTGCCCGCGCCACGTGGGACCCGCATTGATGAAGTGGTCGTCACATATTTTCAGAAACCGCACTCCTACACGACAGACGACATCGTCGAAATCTCCGCCCACGGCTCGCCGGTTGTTCTCCGCCACATCGTCGAATTAGCGCTGGCTCGCGGCGCACGCCTGGCTGAGCCTGGGGAATTTACCATGCGCGCCTTCCTCAACGGGCGGCTCGACCTGGCGCAAGCCGAAGCAGTCCGCGACCTGATTGACGCGCAGACGCTGTTTCAGGCCAAGGTTGCCGCACAGCAGCTCGAAGGCTCGCTTTCAAAGCGGCTCAAACCGATCAAGCGAAAATTAGTCGAGCTGATCGCTCTGCTCGAAGCCGGCATTGACTTTGCCGAAGACGACATCTCGATTGCGCCCGATGCCGCTATCCTCAAATCCATTGCCGAGGTGCGCGAGCCGATCGAGGAGCTTGGCGCCAGTTTCGCTTACGGCAAACTCGTGCACGAGGGCCTGACTCTGGCGATCGTGGGCAGGCCGAACGTGGGCAAATCGAGTCTCTTTAACCGCCTCGTCGAGCGCGAGCGCGCCATTGTCACAGCCGAACCGGGAACAACACGCGACCTCGTCAGTGAGACCGTCGCTATCGGCGGCATTCCGGTGCGTTTGGTGGATACGGCCGGCATCCGCCGCGCTCTCGATGAAGCCGAAAGCATCGGCATCCGCAAATCAATGGAGGCGCTGGCCGACGCGGACCTCGTCCTGGTCGTCCTGGATGCGTCCCAGCCGATCGCCGCCGAAGATCGCGAGTTGCTGAGCCAGGTAGAAGCGCGGGCGGCGATCGTGGTCGTAAACAAGATCGATCTGAAGATTCCTCAGTTCTCGGTTCCCCGTTCGCAGTTGCCGAAGGTAGAAACATCCGCGCTCACCGGCGACGGTATTCCCCAGCTGCGCTCGGCCATCCTGGCACGCGTCGGTGGCGACGCGGCTCCGCAACTCGAAAGCGGATTCCTCACCACCGTTCGCCACCAAAAGCTCGTCAGCGATGCACTCGCCGCCCTGGCTACGGCCTCGAACGCGGTTTCCGCCCGCGTCCCACATGAGATGCTTCTGCTCGATCTCTACAATGCCCTGCGCGCCCTCGACGAAATCACCGGCGCAACCACCACCGACGACATCCTCAACCTGATTTTCGGAACCTTCTGCATCGGAAAGTAGCTCGTCTCGGCGGGATCACTCCCCCGCGTGCGCGAAGTCACTGATCGGCCAGTCGCGTTTGTGAGAGCGTAATTCATGTCTCGGCCTTGACCCCAATGCTTCCACTAAAGATGTGGCGGGCAATCTGCTACGCGGTGGCTGTCGCGGCCATGCTCGGCCCTGCAAGCGCCACCGAAAATGGCGGCAGCGTTTACCCCGTCGGAGTAGAAACCGTGTTGACGGGCCTTCAACCGCGCCCCGGACAAACCGTCCTGTACGAATACACCGTTTTCTACATGGCCAACGAGTTCGATGATTCGAAGGGCAAGAGCGCCTTCCCGGAATTCAAACTCAGAGTGTTTGCCAATGCCGTAAAGGTGACCCACAACTGGGGAGTTCACTTCCTGGGCGGAACGGTTGAGAGCCAGATCGGGATCCCGTTCGTCTATGAGCAACTGCGCCTGCAATCGGGCAAGTTCAGCGAGTTCGGCCTGACCAATATGAACCTGATTCCCGTCAGCGTCACCTACCAGAAAGAGAATCTGCACTGGTATTACGAGGCCGATATGTTTTCCTCCGGTGCGGGTTATTCGGCGTCGCACGTAGTGAACATTGGACAGCACAACCTGGCAATTGCTCCCGTCGCTGGGCTCACCTACCTGCCGCGGCAGGGCAAAGCGGAAATCAGTTCGCGCTTCGCCTACATCTTTAACGGCTACGATAAAGACACCCACTATCACAGCGGCAACGAATTCATGTGGGAGTACAACGTCGCCTGCGAGATCTCAAAGAAGGTGGCAGCCGGTTTCAACGGATACTTCTATCGGCAAACAACCAATGATTATCTGCAAGGCGCCGTTTTCCAGGATGGTTTTCGTGGCCGCGACCTGGCCATAGGGCCGCAATTGCGCGTCCCGCTGGGCAAGCATGGAGGCTTTGCCGTCAAGTATTACCGCGACACACTGGTCGAGAACAAGCCCCGCGGGAATGCGTTCTGGTTCCAGATGTCACTCCCGATCGGAAGACCGGCCCCCTAGCATTCCGCTCTCACTTCCACCGCACAAAAAAGCCCCCGCCCGGAAAACAACTCCGGCGGGGGCCAGTTCCGCGAAAGTTACGGCAAATAATAACGGAACGACGTGAAGATCATGTTCTCGACGCCGTGCGGCGCGGAGAAGCCGGTGGGAGAGTTCGCATTGGTACCGGTCCACGCGTCTCGGGCCACGTAAGAATACTGCGGTCCGAACTGCAGCCTTCCGTGGGGGCCTTGGTGGAGGCGAATCCAGAACCCCATCGTGCCCTCAATCAAGCGCTGCGTATCCGCGCCACAGCCCGACCCGAACGCGAAACCGTTGTTCAATCCGGGGTAGCCTTCGGTGTAGCAACCCGCAAGATTAACCGTCGGAATTCCATACCCGACATTGGTACCAATCGTAGATGCACGGTAGTGCTTTTGTGCATATTCCTCGCCCCCGTTCAGGTAGAAGTCCAGCCGCTTGGCATGCCACTCGAGTGTGGCCAGCGCCTGGGTAGTGCGGATCAGTCCCAGCGTGCCGTCGGGATTGACGGTTGCATCCGGCAATCCGCCCGTTCCATAGCGGCCCATGCCTTGTCCGGTCAGGAAGTGGGCGCCAATGTCAATTTGCTTGGCGAGGGTTATGCGGGCGTTGGCGCCCAGGCCTGCCGCGGTTTGGGAGTCGTTGTACGCTCCCAGGCCTGACTGCGTACCGTTGCAGTTCGCGGCCTGCTCTCCCGACGCCGCAGTCGCACCGCACGGATAAACGCGGTCGCGGTAGCGGCTCAAGATCATGAAAGCCTCGTAGTGCCCGAAGCCGGGTTCGGCCGCCGCTTTGATGACAAAGTCAGGCATGGCGTTGAACGAGTAGTTGGCCGCGTTCGATGGGGTACAGGTTGTGGTGTAGGTAGTTACGCCGTTGACTGTGGTAGCAGTGGTCGTGCAACCTACGCCAGTGATTCCGGAATTGTAGAGACCGCCGCCATTGCCGGGACTGCCCAAGGCGAAATTCGTTAAGGCGTTCCGTGCCGAAAACGTGGTCTGCGGGTTCTCCAGCGATGCTCCCAGCCAGAAGTGATTATTGAAGTTTCTCACCAGGCGAACCCCGTACTGCCGCGCCCAGCTGAAACCAACCGTATACTGCGGGTCGATGGTCATGGGTAGAGCTTCTGTCCGGTTGTCCATCCCCTTTTTGGTTTCGGTCACCAGGCTCCACTGCTGGCCTCCGGTGAAGGTCCAATCTTTTGAGGCCAGTTGCCCCCACACCTGCCGCTGCCGAAGAGTGTAGCTGTTGCTCTGGTTGTTGTTGGAGGTGAGGCCAGCCGAGAGGAAGTCGGCCTCGTAGTATCCGCTCATCTTCACGTCTTTCAACTTGCCTTCCACCAGCATCGAGGCGCGGGACTGACGGCCGGACCCGTAGAATTCCGAGACAAAGTTCGCACCGGCGTTCGGCATGTTGATGCTGTTGAACGGTGTGTTGATGTCCGACCCGAGCGCTCGATTGCGGTACACCGATTCTGCCGCCAGGAACCCGCCCGGCGTGATCGTCACACCCTTGAAGTGTAGCGCCAGCGGACTCTCGAACTGGTCGCGCAGCGACTTCTGCGTGTCCTGCAGAGTCTGCGCCATATTCGTTCCGTTCAACTTCAGGTCCGAGACATCGCTCTTGAGCGCCGTGACCGACTGGTCTTCCTGGACGGTTTGCGCAGCGGCGGCATCGGCCTTGGCCTGGGCCTGGACTGCGGCAGCCTGGCTCTGATCCAGCCTCTGCTCAAGCTGTTGAATCCGCTGGTCGCGGCTCTGCAGCTGCTGTCCTAGATCCATGAGTTGCTTCTGTTGCGCCTCGATAGCCTCCTTCAACTCGCTGAGCTGAGACGAAACCGATGGCGTCTTCATCTTTTTCGCGCTTTTTGCCGGAACTGAGGCGTCCTGAGCGAACATGCTGCCCGCTAGCGCCATCGACAGCGCCAATGCCAACGCTTGCTTCATTTTTTTCTCCTTACAGGATGGAATTTCGACACAGACATTTCCCACCAGGGATTTCGGAAAGACAAGTTTTCCATATGCAAGGGTTGATCGTAGAACTGGAATTGTTAATAACTGATGAACGTTCGTTGAATATCCGGTTAAACGGGGAAGGTCTTACACTGCGGCGTCAGGGCGCCGTGAAAGGGTTGGGATCAATGACGGATGTGGATTGTTGACTAACGGATGTGAAATACGGAAGGGGACAACGCGTGGTCGAATCGCCTATCGAGACGCCATTTCTTTTCGCGCCGAGGCGTCTGCCTGGCGTAGCCGCTCCACCTCGGCGGCCATCGCAAACTTCAGCTTGTCGATTCCCTCCCCGGTCACGGCGGAGATGGGATAGAGCTTCAGCTTCTTACGCGTGGACCACTGTTTTAATTTCTTAAGTTTTTCGGGATTGGCGACGTCGATTTTCGACGCGACCATGAGGGTGGGCTTCTTCTCCAGATCGGCTCCGAAATTTTGGAGTTCACCGAGGATCACTTCGACATCCTTCACCACATCGGACCGTCCGCTCGAGTCGGAAACATCGACCAGGTGCACGAGCAAGCGCGTGCGCTCGACGTGCCGCAAAAACTGCGTGCCCAGGCCCGCGCCCGTATGCGCGCCTTCGATCAGCCCAGGGATGTCGGCGACGACAAAGCTGACTTCCTCTCTCCTCTTCTCGCCAACCAACACGACGCCCAGGTTGGGCTCAAGCGTGGTAAAGGGATAGTCGGCAATCTTGGGCCGCGCCGCGGAGATACGCGAGATAAGAGTCGACTTGCCGACGTTCGGAAATCCGACCAGCCCCACATCGGCCAGCAGCTTCAA
>PLHN01000292.1 GCA_003139975.1 Acidobacteriaceae bacterium | reverse complement strand
GGTCCATGCCCTTCTCCGGCAGAATGCCGCCAATATACTGATCGGAAGATCGCGGCAAAAACTTTAGCAGGTGGTCAACCTCTCCGCCGACGCCCGAATCTGCTTCCAAATCTCTTCTTTGCCGATTCCGGTCTTGGCAGAAAAGGCAATGATGGCTGCGCCCGCGTATTCGTGGCTGAGCGTACGCATTGCCTGGGACAGGCTATTCCCCGACATCCGATCGGACTTGGTGGCCACGATGAGATATGGCCTTTTGCGGGAGTGGAGGAACTCCATTAACTGGCGGTCGCTTTCTTGAGGCGGAATGTTGGCGTCAATCAGCGCAAGGCAAAGAGCCAGACAGGAACGCTGCTCAAGATAAGGGTCTACAAAGCGGGCCCAATCCTGTGAAATCTCGCGTGAGATTTTCGCGTAGCCGTACCCGGGAAGGTCAGTGAATAGAAGCTCAGGCTTCGGCTGCCCGGCGCGCCGGATTTCAAAGAAATTTATACTTCGCGTCCGTCCAGGAGTGGAACTGCTGCGGGCCAGCTTGGAGCCGACCAGGCAATTGATGACGCTTGATTTGCCCACGTTGGAGCGTCCCAGGAAGGCGATTTCTGGCAGCCCAGGAGCAGGGAAGTGCGCGACATCGCTTGCTGACAGTACGAAGCGGGCCAGAACTCGCATGCACACAGTGTCGAGCCTGGAGCGGGTTCTGGCAAGAGCCGCCCGGATGAAAACTGAAATACGTCAAAGGCCGAATCTCTTATAGACCGAGCGGACGCTTATTTTCCACGTCCGTGTCCTTAATGGGATGCAACCGGTGCCAAAGCGCGAGACCGCCCGCGATGACAATGCCAATTAAGAGACTGATCACGAAAAAGACGCGATACGCCGGAAGCGTGATGAGGAGAATGGCAACCACGGCAAGAGCAACAAATAATGCAGCGGACCCTTGCAGTCCCAGGCTCAGGCGGCTTCTGGGTTCGGCAGTCATCATAAATATTTTAGCGCCACTTCCGGCAAAACCGCGTTGGTGGCGCACGTCATACCGCGAGCACTCGCAAAGGGCGCCGGATTCTCGACCGCTTGTAGCACAAGCGCGAAAATCCGGCACCCATCTGGCGAAACCCGCGACTCTCGCCTTACTCGATGATGAGGTCGAAGGCGACGTTGCCGCTCGCCTCAATAGTGCCGGAGTTGAAGTCGTAGGTCTGCACTTCCAGCGCACCCGCCGGGCAATTGGTGCTGGAGTTGGTATCGCGCCAGTACGCTAGCAGCGCGGAACCGGTAGAAGCGCCCCATTCGATCGAAACCATCGGATAAATCTTTGCGAGATTCAGAGAAACCGACGGCGTGATGCAATAGATGCCCGTGGAGGGATTGCTAAAAGCCGAGACATTTTTGTATCGTGCCGCGTCAAAGCCCCTGCTGTAGAAATATGCGACTTTCGCATTGGTTGCGAAAGCTGTCTCCGGCGCGTGTGTTTGGACCGCTGGTTCGGCCCCGGCTGCGTTGTACGTCTCCTCGGCAAAGCTCAGAGCAGAGCAGGCGAGTACGGTTGCGAGTGCAATACTAACGATCCCTGTCAGCGATTTCATTGGTTTTTCTCCTGTTTTCATTTGTCACACCCACGATGTGACGGTTGGATGGTGCTTATGCGGGGAAACTCTTGTTTGGCCCGAAACCGAAGCTGACTATGGAGCCCTAGGCGGGGACCCATCATTTTTTGGCTCCGGAAACAAATCTTTTTTATGCCCGGATTGCCTGTTCAGTGGTTAGAACGACAAGCACAGACCATTCCCTTCACTCGGCCACGAGTTCGCCAACACGCCCCATCTGGTGCCCGAAGAGCTTGGGCGGCGGGAATGTCCGATGGTCGATTCGACTTACTTATTGTCTTGCGGTGGGGACGTCAGGGGATTGCGGCAGGGGAGCGATGGGGGCGAGGCTGTTTTCGGTTTCCGACATCTGCGGCAGCGGGCCTTCCAGCGCGATGGCCAGAACCTGATCCATGTTGTCGACGAAATGCAGCTTCATTGCATTGCGCAGGTTTTCGGGGACCTCGGCAAGATCCTTTTCGTTGTCTTTGGGCAGTATGGCTTCGAACAGGCCGGCGCGGTGCGCGGCCAGCAGCTTTTCTTTCAGGCCACCGATCGGTAGAACTTTTCCACGGAGTGTGATTTCTCCGGTCATGGCGATGTCGCGGCGAACGGGGATGCGGCTCAGCGCGCTTGAAAGCGCAGTGGCGATCGTGATCCCGGCCGACGGGCCATCTTTCGGAATGGCTCCTTCGGGGACGTGAACGTGAATATCGAGCGTGCGATAGAAATCGCGCGGCAAGCCGAGACGCGCGGCGCGCGAGCGCACGTAGGACATCGCAGCTTGGGCGGATTCCTGCATGACGTCGCCCAGTTTGCCAGTTAGCGTGAGCTTTCCTTTACCATCCACAACCATTGCTTCGGTGCTAAGGATGGAGCCCCCGACCTCGGTCCAAGCCAGGCCGGTGACCAGTCCCACCTCACTCTTTTCGTGGGCGAGCGTATCGCGGAACTTGAGGACGCCAAGAAATTCGTCGATCTTGGTGGGTTCCATGGCGAGGGAGTACGTGTCGCCCTCCTTGACTACCTTGCGCGCCACCTTGCGGCAAACGTTGCCGATTTCACGCTCCAGGTTGCGCACGCCCGCTTCGCGAGTGTAGCCGCGGATCATCTGCCGGACCGCTTCATCGGAGAACTGAATGTTCTTTTCGCTCAGGCCGGCTTGCGCCATTTGCTTCTTGACCAGGAATTGCTTGGCAATTTCGACTTTTTCCGGTTCCGTGTAGCCGTGCAGCCGCAGCACTTCCATGCGGTCCTGCAGGGCGGGCGGAATCGTGTGCATCACGTTGGCTGTGGCGATGAAGAAGACCTGCGAGAGATCGTACTCGACGTCGAGATAGTGGTCGACGAACATGAAATTCTGCTCGGGGTCGAGCACTTCGAGCAGGGCGGCCGACGGATCGCCCCGGAAGTCCATCGACATTTTGTCGACCTCGTCGAGCATGAAAACGGGGTTCTTGGTGCCCGCCTTTTTCATCATCTGGATGATCTGCCCGGGCAACGCTCCAATGTAGGTGCGGCGATGGCCGCGGATTTCGGCTTCGTCGCGCACTCCGCCCAGCGACATACGGACGAACTTGCGCCCGGTGGCTTTCGCGATCGACATTCCCAACGAGGTCTTGCCGACGCCCGGAGGGCCTACGAAGCAGAGAATGGAGCCTTTTGGGTTTTTTACGAGTTGACGCACGGCTAGGAATTCCAGGATGCGCTCTTTGATCTTTTCCAGGCCGTAATGATCTTCGTTCAGAACCTTCTCAGCGCGCGAGATATTGCGGATCTCTTTGGAGCGTTTTTTCCACGGCACCGCCAGCAACCAGTCGAGGTAGTTGCGCGAGACCGTCGATTCGGCCGACATCGGCGGCATCGCTTCCAACTTCTTCAGTTCCTGAAGGGCCTTGTCTCGCACTTCCTTCGGCATGCCGGCGGCTTCGACCTTCTTCTTCAGTTCGTCGAATTCGCTCTTCTCACCGCGGCCAAGTTCCTTTTGGATCGCCTTGATTTTTTCGTTCAGGTAATACTCTTTTTGCGCTTTTTCCATCTGCCGCTTCACGCGCGACTGGATGGTGCGGTCCATGTTGAGCTTTTCNNGACTGGATGGTGCGGTCCATGTTCAGTTTTTCGATCTCTACGTCCAGAACATCGCCGATGCGGCTGAGGCGTTCGGCCGGATCGAAGATTTCGAGCAGCGCCTGTTTCTCTTCAATCGAAAGCTGAAGGTTCGCAGCGATCGTGTCGGTCAGCTTGGCTGGATCTTCCAT
This sequence comes from Acidobacteriaceae bacterium, assembly GCA_003139975.1. Taxonomy (GTDB): domain Bacteria; phylum Acidobacteriota; class Terriglobia; order Terriglobales; family Acidobacteriaceae; genus Acidiflorens. The sequence continues at coordinate 618 of PLHN01000292.1, read as the reverse complement.
GCGCACGGCGGCGATCATGGTCTCGTAGTTGAGCGACTGGCAGAGTTTGACGTACTGCTCGAAAAGCGAGGTCACGCGCTGCATGCCCGCTTCGATTTGCGGCGTGGTCTCGGTGGCGTAGCGGGCTACCCGGACGATGGCTTGCAGGAAGCCTTCGCTTTCCGTAACCTGCAGGACTTTGCCGCGCTCTATGCCTTCAACCAGAACTTTAATGTTGCCATCGGGGAGTTTGAGGCTCTGCACGATGTTGACGATGGTCCCAACCTGGAAAATGTCGTTGGGCTTCGGTTCGTCGATCGAGGCATCATGCTGTGTGGCCAGGAATATCTTCTTGTCGGCGGCCAGAGCTTCTTCGAGCGCGCGNNTTCTTGCTCTCGAATTTTTCCTTTGGATTCGACAACACAATCTCCCGTTTCTGGTCGTTTTGGGATTCCCATCCGGGCGCCGCACTCTTTGCGCCGCCAGGTGGACTCTAGCTTGCCGCCTTCTCGATCATGGCGAGCGAGACGTTGCGCTTTTCCACCATCTCGCGCGTCACTTCGAACTCCTTGACCTTCTTCTGACTGGGCAGGTTGTACATCAGTTCCAGCATCAACTCTTCCAGAATCATGCGCAGGC